>NZ_QPMJ01000002.1:1500000-1580738 GCF_003369835.1 Halorussus rarus
CGACGAGAAGGCGGGCAAGCGCCTGCCGGGCGTCCCCGACGACGCCAGCCCCGAGGAGATCGGCCACGGCTCCATCGAGGACTTCTCGTGGAAGGAACTGCTCGACCACGACGCCTGCACCAAGTGCGGGCGCTGCTCGTCGGTCTGCCCCGCGAAGGCCTCCGACCGGCCGCTCGACCCGCGGGACGTCATCCTCGACCTGAAGCGGTACCGCGAGGACCGGGACGCCGGCCGGGTCGAGGACATCCCCATCATCACCGACACCACGACCGACCAGACGTACTCGCCGGAGGGCGTGACCGAGGCGGTGGCCGACGGGGGTACCGCGACCGCCGACTCGGTCGTCGCGAGCGAGACCATGGAGGCGTGCATGTCCTGCATGGCCTGCATGGACGCCTGCCCGGTCGAGATCGAGCACGTCGAGCAGTTCACTCAGATGAACCGCCGGCTGACCGAGTCGGGCCAGATGGACCCGAACGTCCAGGACACGATGATGAACGTGTTCCAGAACGGCAACACGTTCGGCGAGCCCGAGCGCAAGCGGCCCGAGTGGGCCGACGAGTTGGACTTCGAGATTCCGGACGCCCGCGACGAGCCGGTCGAGTACCTCTGGTACGTCGGCGACTACCCCAGCTTCGACGAGCGAAATCGGAAGGTGGCGCGGTCGCTGGCGACCATCTTGGAGAAGTCGGGCGTCGACTACGGCATCCTCTACGAGGACGAACAGGCCGACGGCAACGACGTGCGCCGCGTCGGCGAGGAGGGCCTCTACGAGATGCTCGTGGAGGACAACGCCGCCGCCATCCAGGACTGCGAGTACGACAAGATCGTCTGCACCGACCCCCACAGCTACAACACCTTCAAGAACGAGTATCCGGAGTTCGACGCCTGCGAGTGGACGGAGGACGACGTGTTCCACTACACCCAGGTCGTCGAGGAACTGTTCACCGAACTCGGCCTGACGGGGTCGGAGCTCGACTACACCGTCACCTACCACGACCCGTGCCACCTCGGCCGGTACAACGACGAGTACGAGGCCCCGCGCGAGATCGTGAGGGCGACGGGCTGCGAGCTCGACGAGATGCCGCGCAACCGCGACAACTCCTTCTGCTGCGGCGGCGGCGGGGGCGGCCTCTGGATGGACTTCGACGAGGACCCCAAGCCGAGCGAGGAGCGGCTGCGCGAAGCCCTCAACGACACCGACGCCGGCAGCCGGGTCGAGAAGTTCGTCGTGGCCTGCCCGATGTGCATGACGATGTACGAGGACGGCCGCAAGACCGGCGGCTACGAGGACGACATCGACATCGTGGACGTCTCGGAGCTACTGGTCGAGGCCATCGGCGCGAAGGAGCGCGTCGAGGTCGCGGCGGACTGACTCCTCTCGCTGCTCGTCTTCTCGACGGCGCCGAAGCTTCGGGAGTGGCTACCGGAGTGACCGGGTTCTCGAAAAAGACTGCCGCACCCATCGCGGCAGAGATGCGCTCGCGTGACGTTCATTGCATGGCACGCGATGAGGTCGGCACGCGAGCGCAATCTGGGTTACGTACCGCTGCTTGTTAGGTCTGACGCATACCAGTTCGCGGAGAAACGCGTTTCGATAGCGAGTCGAGTTGTGTCGGCCTCCGAGCTAAATCCCGAACCTCCCAGACCCGGACTCAGAGGAACCCGAAGAGTCCGAGTTCGAGCGCGTACAGCGCGGCGGCCGCGAGCCACGTCTGGAAGATCAGGGTGCCGAGCGCCGAGAGGACGATGAACTCCCCGTCGTTCATCTCCGCGAAGCCGGCGGGCACCGTGAGCATCCCGCGGGTGAACAGCAGCGCGTTGCTCACCGGGACGACGACCCGGCCCCACTTCTGGAACCAGCCGTCGAAGCGGTCGAGCTGGCCCTCGTCGATGCGGAACCACCGCTTCTCCAGCAGGTACTCCCGGCCGCCGCGCTTGGCCAGCAGGAACAGCGCGTACTGGCCGATGGTCGCGCCGACCACCGCGACGCCGATGACCGCCGCGATGGAGGCGTAGTCGGTCGCCGACTCCGCGAGCAGGGTGACGCCCAGCGGGACGAGGCTCTCGCTCGGCGCGAAGTACAGCAGCATCGCGCCCTCCAGGATCAGGATGAGGAAGAGCGCGAGCAGGCCGTACTGGTCGAGCCACTGCCTGGCGAGCTCCTCGTTCCCGACGAAGAACAGGCCGACGCCGACGACCGCCGCGAGGACGACGCCGACCGCGAGCAGCAGGAGTCCGTTGTCGGCGAAGAACTGCCGGATAGCGCCGGGTTCGGTCGCGTTCGACAGCAGGACGCCGGCGACGAACGGAATGCACGCGAGCAGGGCCGCTCCGAGGGCTATCGGCGCGTCGGCGACGAGGGCGAACGGGGACAGCATTCGTGACTGTCGTATCGACAGGGGTGACTAAAGGCGTTGTGACCCCG
This sequence comes from Halorussus rarus, assembly GCF_003369835.1. Lineage (NCBI taxonomy): Archaea > Methanobacteriati > Methanobacteriota > Halobacteria > Halobacteriales > Haladaptataceae > Halorussus > Halorussus rarus. The sequence continues at coordinate 1,502,429 of NZ_QPMJ01000002.1, forward strand.
ACTCAGCGATGCGTTTGCGGGGGGTTGTCCCGAAGGAATCGACGGTAGTGACCGAGATGTGGCGAAAACGGTGTAGAAAGCCCCCGCCGCTCGCGGCCCTTCCAGTTCCGCCCGGATGAGCGCCCGCCGGGAGAAGGATTCCGAGAGATTCCCGAGCGTTCCGCGAGCGACGCGGTTTTGACACCTGCGCCGCAACATCCGGACATGAATCTCACCGACCGGCCCCGCCGGCTCCGGCGGGACGGCATCCGCGGGATGGTCAGCGAGACCGACGTGGACGCCTCGGACCTCATCGCGCCCGTCTTCGTCGACGCGACGACCGACGAGCGCGTCCCCATCGAGTCGATGCCCGGCCACGACCGCGTCCCGGTCGACGACGCGGTCGCCCGGGTCGAGGAGGTGCGCGAGACCGGCGTCGAGGCGGTCATGGTCTTCGGCATCCCCGAATCGAAGGACGAGCGCGGCACCCGGGCGTGGGCCGAGGACGGCGTGGTGCAGGAGGCGGTCCGCCGGATCTCCGCGGAGACCGACGCCTACGTCATCACCGACGTCTGCCTCTGCGAGTACACGAGCCACGGCCACTGCGGGGTGCTCGAGGACGGCGCGGGCCCCGAATCCGACCCCCGCCTCACGGTCCGGAACGACGAGACGCTCGACCTGCTGGCCCGGACTGCCGTCTCCCACGCCGAGGCCGGGGCCGACATGGTCGCGCCCTCGGCGGCGATGGACGGGATGGTCGGGGCCATCCGCGAGGACCTCGACGACGCCGGTTTCTCGGACGTCCCCATCATGAGCTACGCCGCCAAGTTCGAGTCGGCGTTCTACGGCCCGTTCCGGGACGCCGCCGACGGCGCGCCCGCGTTCGGCGACCGGCGCCACTACCAGATGGATCCCGCGAACCGCCGGGAGGCGCTGCGGGAGGTCCGACTCGACGTCGAGCAGGGCGCCGACGTGCTGATGGTCAAGCCCGCGCTCCCGTACCTCGACGTGGTGCGGGACGTCCGCGAGGAGTTCGACCACCCGGTCGCGGCGTACAACGTCTCGGGCGAGTACGCGATGCTCCACGCCGCGGCCGAGAACGGGTGGCTGGACTTGGAGGAGGTCGCGTTGGAGTCGCTGGTGTCGATGAAGCGCGCCGGGGCGGATTTGATTCTGACGTACTTCGCCGAGGACGTGGCCGACGCGCTCTGAGAGAACTCGGCCGTCTCCGGCGGTCCGAGCGACGGCCGCCGGGGTTACCGGTAGTTGGCAAGAGAATTCCGCCACCGGTTCGAAGTAGAGAAAGTCACGATTAGTACGGAGCGTGTGTTCGTAAGGGTCGTGTATCACCGCTCTCCTCCTCCGCCGGTTACCGACGCCAGCCGTATGAGGCGAGCCGAACGAGTGGGAACGAGACGCCCCCGGCACTGGACGGAGTCTCGCAGTCAGTCGTGGGAGGGTGCTTCGATTTCACCCACGTTCGTGATTTCGAGTCCGCCGGAGAGTTCGGTGTTGGGGTACGGCATGTCGAGCTCTTCGGCGTCGAACCGCTCTTTGACCGCCTCGACGAACCGGGCGCGGATCGCGCCGTAGCTACTCTCGTTCGGGTCGATCCAGACCCGTCCCGACAGCACGACCGCCGAGTCACCCAACTCCGTGACCGGGGCCGACGGCGCGGGGTCAGCGAGTACCCCGCCGATGCGCGCCCCTTCGTCGATGATGGCCTCCCGCGCCTGTTCGATGTCGTCGTCGTATCCGATACCGAAATCGCAGGCCACCCGGCGTTCGTCGTTGGCCACGTTGTTCAGGACTGCTGCGCTGGCGAGGTCGCTGTTCGGCACCGTCACCAGTTCGTTGTCGAACGTGTCCAACTTGGTCGTTCGGAGATTCACTTCCCGAACCACACCGCTGTTGCCGCTCCATTCGATCCAATCGCCAACGGTGAATGGTTCGTCCTGAATGATGAAGATGCCCGCGACGAAGTTGGAGAGCAGGTCTTGGGCGGCGAAGCCGACGGCGAGCGCGAGCGCTCCGGCCAAGGTTGCGAACGCGGCGAGGACGACCCCGAAGCCAGCGACCGTTGCGGCCAGCGCGACCGCCACTACAGCAGTAATCGCGGCAGTTATGGTCACCGCGAGATTGATGAGTAATTCGTCAAAGTCGCGGTGTTCGAGGCCGCGACGCACGGCGCGGGTCATGAAGTATTTCCCGAGCCAGTAAATGACGGCGAAGACGACGATGAACAACACGACAGTCGTGACGGCACTGACGATTGCTGGTTGGTACTGCTGTGGGTCGAGTGGCAATCCTTGCAGCGGTATCATAGCCGCCAACTGAATACAATGGATAATCATGAAAAACTGTCGCCTCCTGAACCCCCGTCCAGCGGACTGCGCTACGAATCACCGTTACTCCGGACCCGCAGTCATCTCGGTGAGTTCGGCGCCACAGGACGCGCAGGAGAGCACGTACGTCTCGCCGCCGTCGCGCTCCTCGTAGTCGCGGTCGGTCTCCTCGCCGCACTCCGGACACTCCTCCTCGATGATGGCGCCGTCGGCCGCCTTGGGCGCCCCGACCGCGACGATTCGCGCGGGCTCCTCGCCCGCCGCGACCGCGCGCTGGCGGGCCTCCGGCGGGACGAAGAACGCCTCCCCCGATTCGACGCGGTAGTCACCGTCGGGGGTCTCGACGCGGATCTCGCCCGCGAGGACGTACAGCAGTTCCTCGTGGTCCGGGTGGCGGTGCTCGCCCCAGGGCAGTTGCTGGCCGGGGTCGGCGACGAACACGTTGAAGCCGAACTCGGTGGCGCCGACCGCCTCGTCGACCTCCTTCTTGCGCCGGGTGGGGTTCGGGGCGTCGGGCAAATCGTCGACCGCGACCTTGCGGAACTCGCCGTCGGTCATGCGCCCCGATAGGGCGCCGACCCCGAAAAGGGTCCGCCTCCGGTCCGTCGGCGAAGGGAGTTCTCCCGCGCGCACCGCGGGAACCGGCGTCGCGAACCCTCGACAACCCCGTCCGACGAACGGTCGGAAATCGGGTGGTCGAACGACCGGTTTCTGGACGGAATACAACCTTATATCGCTATTATCCGATTGTAAATCGGACGAGCGTCTATTCAACCCCTTCTATTTTGGATAATGACAACACTTAGGCTTATGTACTGTGTCGCCGTGGCAGTATATCGTGAGCGAACACACGAACCAAGAAGAATTCGAGGTTTTCCTGAACAGTCGTCCAGACGACCTGGTCGAAGTGTCCACGGAGGGCGAGCAATGCTAGACGTTCCCCTGCAGGTCGACCCCGGCGCCATCGCCGACGGGGTCAACAACGTCTGGGTCCTGACCGTGACCTTCCTCATCTTCTTCATGCACGCGGGCTTCGCGATGCTGGAGGCGGGGCAGGTCCGGTCGAAGAACGTCGCCAACCAGCTGACCAAGAACATGCTGACCTGGAGCGTGGGCGTCGTCGTCTACTTCCTGGTGGGCGCGGGCATCTCGTCGATAGTCGGCGGGGCGGCCGACCCGTTCGCCTACGTCAACGGCGGGTCGGACTCGTGGATCGGCTGGCTGTTCGGCGCGGTGTTCGCCATGACCGCCGCGACCATCGTCTCCGGTGCGGTCGCGGGGCGGGCGAAGCTCCGGGCGTACGTGACCTACACCGTCCTGCTGTCGGCGGTCATCTACCCGGTCGTCGTCGGCTTCACCTGGGCCGGCGGCTTCCTCACCGGCGTCGGGCCGGGCTTCCAGGACTTCGCGGGCGGCGTCATCGTCCACGGCATGGGCGGCATCGCCGGGCTCACCGCGGCCTGGATCCTCGGCCCGCGGGTCGACCGCTACAACGACGACGGCTCGGTCAACGTCATCCCGGGCCACTCGGTGACGTTCGCGGTGCTCGGGACGCTCATCCTCTGCTTCGGCTGGTACGGCTTCAACGTCGGCACGGCCGCGAGCGTCTTCGTGGTCGAGAACGGCTCGCTCGCGCTCGGCGCGTTCGCCGACACGGTGGGCCGGGTCGCGCTGACCACCACGCTCGGGATGGCCGCGGGCGCCATCGGCGCCGGCACCCTCTCGCTGGTCAAGACCAGGAAGGTCGACACCCTCTACGTCGCCAACGGGATGCTCGCCGGCCTGGTCGGCATCACCAGCAACACCAACGGCATCACGTGGGTCGGCGCGCTCGCCATCGGTCTCATCGCGGGCGGCCAGCTCCCGGTCGTCTTCGAGTTCGTCGAGAAGCGGCTCAAGATCGACGACGTCTGCGCGGTGTTCCCGGTCCACGGCTCGGCGGGCGTGCTCGGCGCGCTGCTGTTCCCGTTCTTCGCCGTGCCGGGCTACGAGGTCAGCTTCGTCGCCCAGGCGACCGGCGTCGCCGTCATCGCGGCGTGGACCGTGGCCGCGACCGCGCTCGTCTTCGGGGTCCTGAAGGCGCTCGGCCAGGCCCGGGTCAGCAAGGAGCACGAGCGCGAGGGGCTCGACATCTCCGAGCACGGCGTCGACACCTACCCCGAGTTCGGCGGCCCGGACGTCTCCGAGGGGAGCGCGGTCCGGACCGACGGGGGCGAAGTCCCCTCGGGTGAGATCAAGATGGTCACCGCAGTCATCCGGCCCGACCGGCTGAGCGACGTCAAGACCGCGCTCGCGGAGGTCGGCGCGCCCAGTCTCACCGTCACGAACGTCTCGGGCCGCGGGAGCCAGCCGGCCAAGACCGGCCAGTGGCGCGGCGAGGAGTACACGGTCGACCTCCACCAGAAGGTCAAGATCGAGTGCGTCGTCGCCGACGTGCCGGCCGACGACGTGGTCGAGGCCATCCGCGAGGCCGCCGACACCGGCGAGCCCGGCGACGGCAAGATATTCGTGCTGCCGGTCGAGGACGCGGTCCAGGTCCGGACCGGCGCGCGCGGCCCGGAGGCGGTGTAAGCGGGCGCTGCTCTACCCGCAGACGGCCGTCGTCTCGCTGACGCGCATCGAACGCTCTCGAACCACTCCTGCTTCCGGCACGGACACCACTGACCCGACAGCCGCCGGCACGGCCAACATACTTGTTCTCGCGCTGAGAACAGTCTGTATGGCTGAGAGACAACGCACCGCCCGGTCGACGAGCCGCGCCCCCTCGTCCGCCGACAGGCCGCCCCGCGACGAGCCCAACACCCTGCTGAACGCGGTCGTCGGCGCGGTGGTCACCGTGGTGACCGCGCCGGCGCTCCCGTTCGCCGCCATCGTCGGCGGCGCGGTCGCGGGTTACCTCCAGCGGGGGACCCTCGGGGAGGGCGCGACGGTCGGCGCGCTCGCGGGCGCGATGGCGGCGATTCCGGCCGCGCTGTTCGCGTGGGTCGTCGTCGGCTTCCTCTTCATCGGGGCCGACCCGTTCTTCGCGCTGTCGACCGTCTTCGCCGCCGTCCTCTTCGTCGTGGTCGCGGCGTACCTGGTCGGCGCCGGCGCGCTCGGCGGCGCGCTCGGGACGTACCTCCGCCGGGAGCTGTGAGCCCGAACGACCGGTCCCGGCGTCCGCCCCGAGAACGACGCGCTCGGACGACCGCCGGAGACGTTCCGCGACGCCGCGGTCCGGACGTGCTACCTTTATAACCGCGTGCCGACACGCTTCCGGTAACAGTGCCCGACGTCGAGGCCGGCGGAGAACTGCCCCTGTCGCCCGAATCCCTACCTGAGGGGACGAACGTCCTGATCGCCGGCGAGCCGCTGACCAGGAAGCGCGCGGTGATGCTGGAACTGCTGGAGACGCCCGACCGCGCGGCCATCCTCGCGACGACCAAGCTGAGCGCGGCCCGGATGCAGGAGTCGTTCGACCGGCGACACGACGCCGCTGCGTGGGACCTCCGGTTCGTCGACTGCGCGAGCAGGAGTCGGTCGGTCAATCCCGTCCGCGAGACCGGGACGGTGAAGTACGCGAGCGACCCCGGCGACCTCACCGGCATCGGCATCGACCTCTCGGGGTTCATGCAGGAGTTCTACCACCGCGACGACGCCGACCACGTCCGGCTGGGCTTCGGTTCGCTGTCGCCGGTCCTGATGTACGCCGACCTCCGGCGGGTGTACCAGTTCCTCCACGTCATCACCGGTCGCGTCGCGAGCTCCGGCTTCGCGGGGGTGTTCACGCTCGACACGGTCGGCGGCGACGATCAGATCACCCGGCAGCTGACGCAGGTGTTCGACGCGCTCGTCGAGGTCCGGAGCACCGCGGAGGGCCAGGAGCTCCGAGTGCGGGGCGGCGGGTTCGGCCCGGAGACGTGGACCGAGTTCTGACGCTACTCGTCCTGGAGGTGGCGCTTCGCGAGGTCGACGATGGGCGACTCGTGGCGGTCGAACACGAACGCCAGGCCCGACCACTCGCGGTAGGGGAAGTGGGCGACCTGGACGTTCTCGTACCACCGGACGGTCGCGTCGAGCGTCCCGAAGTCGAACAGCGGCTCCTCGCGCGGCGGGTCGCCGAGTCCCTTCATCACGATGGTCTCGATCCGCTCTTCGAGCTCGGCGTCGGTGTACTGCTCGCGGACGTCCTCCCGGATGAACAGCACGTCCGACTCGTCGCCGCTGAACCGGACCGCGAGCCGGAGCGGAGCCGCCCTCCGGTCGCGGAGCTGGTCGATGAGGTCCCGGATGTCGGCGTTCACGTCCTCCAGGTCGTCGGATATCTCCTCCAGCTCCTCGTCCAGATTCTCCTGGGGCTCCTGTGGGGCGTCGACCATGTGGTTGCACCAACCGAGGCGGGGTCGTGGTATAACAGTTGTTGAAGTCTCGAGGACGACCGGTCGCGGGGAGGGTCAGTGGTCCCGGAGACAGAAATCGACTTCACGCAGGAGTCCGAACTCCCGCGCATGAACCGCGACCGCTCGCGAGACCTGTACGACCGGGCGCTGTCGGTGCTGCCGGGCGGGGTCAACTCCCCCGTCCGGGCGACCCGGCCCTACCCGTTCTTCGTCGAGAAGGGCGACGGGGCCCGCGTCGTCGACGCCGACGGCAACAAGTACGTCGACTACGTGATGGGGTACGGCCCGCTGCTGCTGGGCCACGACCTGCCCCAGGAGGTCCAGTCGCGCATCCAGTCGCAGCTCGCCGACGGGCCGATGTACGGCGCGCCCACCGAGGTCGAGGTCGAACTCGCGGAGTTCATCGCTCGCCACGTCCAGAGCGTCGAGATGCTCCGGTTCGTCAACTCCGGCACCGAGGCCACGACCTCGGCGGTCCGGCTGGCCCGCGGGTACACCGGTCGGGACAAGATAGTGGTGATGCAGGGCGGCTACCACGGCGCCCAGGAGTCGACGCTCGTGGAGGGCAAGTCCGGAGGCGTCGGCTCCCCGAGCTCCGACGGCATCCCCGCGGCCTTCGCCGAGGAGACCATCACCGTCCCGTTCAACGACGAGCGGGCGGTCCGGGAGGTGTTCGAGGAGCGGGGCGACGAGGTCGCCGCGGTGCTCACCGAGCCGATCCTGGGCAACTGCGCCTCCGTGGGGCCGGTCTCCGGCTACCTCGACGCGCTCCGGGAGGTCACCGACGAGCACGGCGCGCTCCTGATATTCGACGAGGTGATGACCGGCTTCCGGGTCGGCGGCCTCCAGTGCGCCCAGGGCAAGTTCGGCGTCACGCCCGACCTCACCACCTTCGCGAAGGTCATCGGCGGCGGCTTCCCGGTCGGCGCGGTCGGCGGCCCGGCCGAGATTATGGAGCAGTTCACGCCCACCGGCGACGTGTTCCAGGCCGGCACCTACTCGGGCCATCCACTCTCGCTCACCGCGGGCCTGGAGATGCTGCGGTACGCGGCCGAGAACGACGTCTACGACCGCCTCGCCGACCTCGGCGAGCAGTTGCGCTCGGGGCTGACCGACATCCTCGCCGACCGCGCGCCCGAGTACACGGTCACGGGCTACGACAGCATGTTCAAGGTCGTGTTCACCCGCGAGGGGCCCCGGGACCTCTCGGGCCAGTGCGAGGCCGGCAGTCGCCAGGACCCCGACTGTCCCCGGTACGAGTACGCCCCGAAGAACAAGGCCGACGTCGACGCCGCCGAGACCGAGCGGTGGGAGCGGCTGTTCTGGCCGGCGATGCGCGAGGAGGGCGTGTTCCTGACCGCCAACCAGTACGAGTCGCAGTTCCTCAGCGACGCCCACACCGAGGAGGACGTCGAGCAGACGCTCGAAGCGTACAAGGAAGTGCTGTAGCGCGGTTTCGTACTCGACAGCCCACCGGAGTCTTCGACCTTCAGTGGCCGTCGATACGCGGTGTGAACTCTCACTGATGGCCACGCCACTCGGCGGAGAGGAACCGATCGGACGGGGTTGGCGGCTGTTTCTGCGGAAGATACCCGGAAAACGACTACTCGGGCGTAAGAAGTAGGTGTCTATCCCGTCGTTATCGAACTAGTGCCCAATCGGTTTCGCCACCCCCTCGTCGCGGTTGCCGTCGCGCTGGTACTGACAGTCCCGTGGATCGCGACGTTCGTCTCGTCCGGCGGATACGGAACCGTGCACCCGGGCGAGAACATCACGCCCGGTATGGCAGTCCTCGTCGGTGGCCTCGCGATCGTGGGTGCGGCGTTCCTGCTCGCGTGGGCGGCCGAGACCGCCGAGAAGGACGTCCCACAGGCGTTCGCCATCGCGGTACTGGCGGTGCTCGCCGTGGCTCCCGAGTACGCCGTCGACGCGCTCTACGCGTGGCAGGCCGGTGCCGGCTCGAGCGAGGCCGCCAACCTCGCAGTGGCCAACATGACCGGTGCGAACCGGATTCTCATCGGCCTCGGATGGTCGGGCATCGCGTTGTTCACGATCTACCGCGCGAATCGCACCGCCGACGCCGCCGTCGAGGACCGCCCGGGGTTCCTCACCGATGCGGTCACGCTCGACCCGGGAATCGCTACCGAGATCACGTTCTTGCTGGTAGCGACGGCGTACGCGTTCTTCATCCCGCTCAGTGGCGGTATCGGGCCGATCGATACGCTCTTTTTGGTCGGACTGTTCGTGCTGTATCTGCTCGTCGTCATCCGCGGTGACGTCGAGCACTCCGAAGAGCATGTCGGCGTCCCCGCGTACTTCCAGCAGTATCCGAAGATACCGCGCATCGCGTTCGTCCTGCTCGGCTTCGCGTTTTCGGGCGCGATAATCTTCACCGCCGTCCACCCGTTCGCCGAGGGGCTCGAGCAGTTGGGCCTGCAGTACGGCATCCCCGAGTTCTTCATGATCCAGTGGTTCGCACCGCTCGCCTCGGAGAGCCCCGAACTCATTGTCGTCGCCTACCTGGTGAACAAGGCCCGCTCGACTGCCGGCTTCAACGCGCTCATCTCCTCGAAGCTCAACCAGTGGACCCTGCTCATCGGCACGCTGGCCGTCGTCTACTCCATCTCGGCCGGTGCTATCGGGACGCTCTCGTTCGATTCGAAACAGGCGGCGGAGATCTGGATCACCGCCGCCCAGAGCCTCTTCGCGATCGCGATCCTGACGAACTTCGAGATCAGCATTCGAGAGGCCGTTACGCTGCTCGTCCTGTTCGCTACGCAGGTTCTGGCGGAGTTCTACGTGATTCAGACCTACGCTGAACCGACCGCAACCAGGATCAGTATCTCAATCCTCTACGCCTTTACCGCGGTCTACGTCGTTCTCGGTCTCGGGTTGTTCATCAAACGCGGCGAGAGCGTTCGCGAACTCCTCCGGCGAAGCGTCTCGAACGCTCGGACTGCGATAGGACTCGGTACGAGCCGGTCGGAACACGCGGACTGACACCGCCGCATCGACGGAGTGACGCCACTACTCGGCCACCGTGGTTGTGCGAACCCGTCCCCACCGCACCCGGACGCCGTCGGCTTCGTCGATGACGACGCACGGATCGACGTGATGGGTGACGTGTTCAGTTGTTCAGATTCTCGTCACGGCGAGGTCGACTCGGCCGGCCCTACGGCCCGGAGTAGTCGACCTTCCCCTCCTCCTCGCTCGTCTCGATGGCGTAGAGCCGCGTGTCCGGGACGTGGAGGTAGCTGCCGTCCTCGCGCTGGACGCGGACGCCGCGGACCTTCCCGGACTCGGATACCTTCCCGCCGTCGACCTCCAGGGTCTCGACGCCGTCGGGGTCCTCGTAGGTGATTCTCGCCATGCCCGCAACGTGGGCGCCCCAGTCCAATAAGGATGATTGCGGCGGTGGCAAGCCGCCCCGTCGAGGTTCCCCGCGCTCGGCCGGCTCGACCGCTTGCGACACGGGTTTAGGGGTCGCGTCCCCAACTCCGACCATGAGCAGCGAACGCGCGAGCGGGAACCGCACGAGGCGTCGCCGGTCGCATCACTGGTACTGGGTGGCCGCCATCCCCGCGGCCTTCTGCCTCTGGCTGGCGAGCCTCGCGTGGCTGGCGGTGGCGTCGACGTGGGAGGCGTTCGGCTTCGGCCAGAACACGTTCTCGCTGTCGCTGGTCGCGCTCGGCGTCCCGTTCCTGTTTCTGACCGCCTACTTCCCGCTGGCGGTGTACCGCGACGCCGACTACGTGAACCGCACCAGCGGGAAGTGGGCGCCCGACCCGAGACAGCAGGCGCTGCGGGCCACGGCGGGGCTGGTCGTCCTGGTGCTCGCCGCCGTCACGTCCGTGCTGCTCGGCCTGCCTCCGACGGTGCCAGTCGTCGCCGGGTTCGTGGTCAGCGTCCCGTTCGCGGCCTACTACCTCTACCGACGCCACGAGACGGTCGGGACGCCGTAGGCGACGCGGACGCCGTCGCGCCGGCGAACTCGGCCGCGCGCCCGCCCCGCGAACGAACAATGTTTCAACGTCCGACGCCGACCCTCCCACATGAGCAGACACGGGACAGAGATACGCCTGGCGACGCGGGGGTCGGACCTCGCGCTCCGGCAGGCGGGCGAAGTCGAGGCCGCTCTCGAGGACCGGCGCTTCGAGGTCGAACTCGTGGAGGTCGAGACGACCGGCGACGAGATACGCGACGAGCTCATCCACCGGCTGGGCAAGACCGGCGCGTTCGTCCGGAGCCTGGACGAGAAGGTGCTGTCGGGCGAGCTCGACGGCGCCATCCACTCGATGAAGGACATGCCGACAGACAGCCCCGACGAGCTGGTGGTCGCGGCCATCCCCGAGCGGGCCAGCGCCAACGACGTGCTGGTGACCCCCGACGGCGAGAGCCTCGACGACCTCCCCGAGGGCGCGACGGTCGGCACCTCCAGCCTCCGGCGGCAGGCCCAGCTGCTCCACCACCGCGAGGACCTGGACGTCCAGCCGCTCCGGGGCAACGTCGACACTCGGGCCGAGAAACTGCTCGCGCCCGCGCTCCAGCGCGAGCACGAGCGCCGCACCGAGGCCGAAGCGGAGGAACGCTCGGACAAGGCGAAGGCCCGGAAGGGCCACAAGAAGGAGTACGAGGGCGAGTTCGACCGGACCGTCGAGGAGTGGTTCAACGACCTCGCCGAGATCGAGCGCCGGGCGCTCGAGCGCGAGGTCGAGACCGAGTACGACGCCATCGTGCTGGCGCAGGCGGGCCTCGAACGCAGCGGGCTGGCCCACCACCTCGAGTACGTCGAGCTCCCGAGCGGCGAGTTCGTGCCCGCGCCGGGCCAGGGCGCGCTCGCGGTGACGGCGCTCGACGGCGAGCTGGCGAGCGACGTCAACGCGGTGCTCGACCACCCCAGGACGCGGGTCGAGACCACCGTCGAACGGACCATCCTCGCGGAACTCGGCGGCGGGTGCGTCGCGCCCATCGGCGTCCACGGGCTCATCCAGGGCGAGCACGTCCACGTCGACGTCCAGGTGTTCTCCCAGGACGGCGCGGAGGTCGTCGAGGCCAGCCGGGACGTGCCGGTCGAGAACCACGTCGCGGCCGCCAAGGAGCTCGCGGCCGACCTCGCCGACCGGGGCGCCGACGAGCTCATCGCGGCCGCCACGGCGGACGCCGACGCCGACGAGCCGGAGGGCAAGCGCGGCGAGTCGGTCCACGAGGAGGACGTCGAGGATGAGTAGCGAGGTCCGGGTCGCGGTCTTCCGACCGGACGACGAGCGCCTCGCGGAGGCCGTGGAGCTGCTGGACTCGCTGGGCGCCGACCCGGTCGCCGACCCGATGCTCGAAGTCCGGCCGACCGGGAACGCGCCCGAGGCGGGCGACTACGTCGTCCTGACGAGCAAGACCGGCGTCGAGCTCGCGGCCGGGGCCGGGTGGGAGCCGGGCGAGGTCTCCGCGAGCGAAGCGAGCGGAGGCTCGGAAGAGCGGGAATCTTCCGGTGCCACCGTCTGCGCCATCGGCGAGAGCACCGCCGACGCACTCCGCGAGGCGGGCTACGAGGTCGACGTCGTGCCCGCGGAGTACTCCTCGACCGGCCTGGTCGAGGCCCTCGAGGACGAGGTCGCGGGCCAGCGGGTCGAGGTGGCCCGCAGCGACCACGGGAGTCCCGTTCTGACCGAGGGGCTGGCGGACGCCGGCGCCGACGTAAATGAAACTGTGCTATATCAATTGGTGCGCCCCGAGGGCTCGGGCGAATCCGCGGAACTCGCCGCGGAAGGCCGTCTCGAGGCCGCTCTCTTCACTTCCTCGCTGACCGTGGCCCACTTTCTCGAGGCCGCAGACGAGCGCGGCGTCCGCGAGGCGGCCGTCGCGGGGCTGAACGACGCCGTGGTCGGCGCTATCGGCGAGCCGACCCGCGAGACCGCCGAGAGCGAGGGCATCGCGGTCGACGTGGTGCCGGAGGTCGCGGACTTCGAGCAGCTGGCGTGCGCGGTGGTCGAGGAGGCCGCGCCGTCGTATAACGGCTGACCGCGGTATTTTCAGAACTGGTGTCCGGCGCGCGCTGGCGCGGCCCCTGTGGCCGCGCCGATATGCGCGAGGTCTGCGTGAGCGAAGCGAACGCAGGCTCGTCAGAGCGTGCTCTGACGGTGGAGGCGGCCGCGTTTATGCGGCCGCCGAGGCTGGGGAGGGGGAGGCCCGCGGCCGCGGTGTGGTGCGGTACAGAGGTACCGGCAGTAGCTAGCTCAAACGCAATTCCCCTCACAGTCACTGCATCACCCCCTTCACCGCGAAACAGTTTATCGAATCCCTCTAATCTACGAACCGACAATCGACGCCGAGCCGCCTTTCCGCGACGAACGACTACCTCCGACAGCGTGACCGACCCCATCTACCGCTGTCCGGACCACGGGTTCGTAACCACAGCCGAGGGAGCAGCCCCGAAATGTCCCGAGTGCGGGGACGACGTCGAGCGAGTGCTCGCCGGCGGGTGCAGGCGACAGCTCTCGAAGTTCGTCAGCGGCGCGCTCCGGCACTTCCCCGACGACGCCGGACTCGAACTCGACGACGGGGGACGGACCGACTACGACGACCTGGTCGACGCGGTGGCCCGCAAGTACGACTGGGCCGGGCGCGAGCAGGTCGACGCCGTGGTCGCGACCGACCCGAAGGGCCGGTTCGAGCGCCGGGAGGGCCGGAACGGACGGGACCGAATCCGCGCGGCGTACGGTCACTCCGTCGACGTCGACCTCGAAGACGCCGAGTCGGACGTGCCGGACCGGCTGTACCACGGCACCGACCCGGGCAACCTCGACTCGATTCTGGCCGAGGGCCTGCAATCGATGAACCGACAGGAGGTGCACCTTTCGGCGACGCCCGCGGAGGCCCGGGGAGTCGGACGGCGCCACGCGTCGGAGCCGGTCGTGCTCGGCGTCGACGCTGCCGGGATGGTCGCCGACGGGCGGCGGGTGTCGAAGCGGGGCGAGGGGACGTACACCGCCGACGAGGTGCCCCCGGCGTATCTGGCGGTTCGGGAGGAGTAGAAGGAGACTCGTATCCGTGGCCCGGGACAGGGAGGGGCAATCGAAGCCGAGGATTTCGTATCTGCACTACCAGCAGTACAGCAAGAAGGAGGGAGCTAGCTACTGCCGTCACCTCTGTACCGCAACCGTACGGCTCCGCGACCGCGGGCCTCATCCCTCCCCGGCCGCCTGCGCGTCTCGGTCGTCGCTTCGCCCCTCCCTGCGATGCTCAGCCCTCGCGCAGAGATGGTGCGGCATGAAGCCGCGCCAGCGCGCGCCGGTCGTTGAGTCCCGCTCATCGAAGCGTCGAGAGACGTCCCCGAGCCGCCAAGCGGAGGTTTATAAGCGATAGCGACCTACCTGCCCTCGAATGGCTTCCGCTGGTCCAGTTCCCGCCCTCGCCGAGCGTGCCGCCGCGTGCGCCGACCGCCTGCGGGACGCCGACGAGGTGCTGCTCGCGTCCCACATCGACGCCGACGGGCTGACGAGCGCGGCGATCGCGTCCGCGGCGCTCGAACGCGCCGGGATTGCCTTCGAGACCGTCTTCAGCAAGCAGCTCGACGCCGAGGAGGTGGCGTCCATCGCGGCGACCGATTACGAGACGGTGCTGTTCACCGACTTCGGGAGCGGCCAGCTCGACGTCATCGCCGACCACGAGGCCGCGGGCGACTTCACGCCGGTCATCGCCGACCACCACCGGCCGGCCGACCCGGACACCGAGTTCCACCTCAATCCACTGCTGTTCGACGTCGACGGCTCCTCGGAGCTCTCGGGCGCGGGCGCGGCGTACGTGCTCGCGCGAGCGATGGAGTCCGACGGGGTCGACAACCGCGACCTGGCCGGCCTCGCGGTGGTCGGCGCGGTCGGCGACATGCAGACCACCGACGGCGAACTGGTCGGCGCGAACCGGGCCATCGTCGAGGAGGGCGAGGCGGCGGGCGTCGTGGAGTCCCGTACCGACCTCGCGATGTACGGCAAGCAGACCCGGCCGCTCCCGAAGATGCTGGAGTACGCCAGCGACACGCGGATTCCCGGCATCACGAACAACGAGAACGGCGTCCTCCGGTTCCTCGACGGGCTCGACGTGACGCTCACCGACGGCGACGGCGAGTGGCGGTGCTGGGTCGACCTGACCGAGGACGAGCGAAGCACCGTCTCGAACGCGCTCATCCAGCGCGCGCTCTCGAAGGGGGTCAGCCCCGACCGCATCGACCGGCTGGTCGGCACGGCGTACACGCTCACCGCCGAGACCGAGGGGACCGAGCTCCGGGACGTGAGCGAGTTCTCCACCCTCCTCAACGCGACCGCCCGCTACGAGCGCGCCGACGTGGGGCTGGCCGTGTGTCTGGGCAACGTGACCGACCTGGAGAACCGCGACGGCGCGCTCGAACGCGCGCGGGAACTGCTCCGGAACCACCGCCGGAACCTCTCTGAGGGGCTCCAGAAGGTCAAGCGCGAGGGCGTCACCCGCGAGGACCACGTCCAGTGGTTCCACGCCGGCGACGAGATCCGCGAGACCATCGTCGGCATCGTCGCCGGGATGGCGGTCGGTGCGGAGGGCATCGACCGGGGCACGCCCATCGTGGCCTTCGCCGAGAAGACCGACGAGGACGGCGCCGACGCCACGGAGGTGAAGGTCTCGTCTCGCGGGACGCCCTCGCTCACCCGGCGCGGTCTCGACCTCTCGACCGTCATGCGCGAGGCCTCGCAGGCGGTCGGCGGCGACGGCGGCGGTCACGACGTCGCGGCGGGCGCGACGATTCCGAAGGGCACCGAGTCGGAGTTCCTCGAACACGCCGACGATGTCGTCGGCGAGCAGTTGGGGTAGCCGACGCCGAATCGGAATGAAACACTGTGTATCTTCGAGCGACTGCTGTCGGTAGCGTCGCCGTTCTGCGAGCGCATGAGATCGGCGTGACGGAATCAGCGCCTCTGCCCGCCGAGCTCGGCGGCTCTATCGACGTTCCGCCGACAACTACCAGTGAGTGAACACGGACGAATTAGTATCGTAGTATTTGGTTTATGCCGACGCGGATACTGATTCACCCGATCTGCCGAATCACGCGTCGAAATGGTGTGAGCTACCGAGACACCTACTCACACTCGTGAACCGCCCGGACACAGGTGCGTACCGCACTTCTCCCAGTCGAATCGGACGACCAGGCGGACGTCGGAAGTGGTCCGAACGGTGGCGGACAGAAGGGGAGTCGCGCAGTTCCAGATGGGGACGCTCGGTATCAGATGATAGAGGGCAGCACTGAGCACGGAGTTAGTATCAGTCCTCGCGCACGCGTGAACCACTTTACGGGCCACTGTCGTGCTTCCCCACGGACCGCTGCCGCGAGGCATCGCCCGACTTTTATCCGCGCTCGTCCAACTCCGGCACATGAGCGACTTCGACCCCGAGAAGTTCGAGGAGAAGTACGTCCACTACTTCAACGAACTCCAGCGGGCGTACAAAAACGCGTTCAACCGGCTCAACGAGCAGTACGACTCGGAGCTGATCCACGCCATCGACCAGCAGATCCTCAACGAGTCCGAGCCGTTCTACGAGGGCGACGGCGAGTTCCGCGTCGAACTCCCCGACGACCCCGTGGACCGCGTGGAGGGTATCGTCGTCGCCGACGAGAAGGTCGCCGAGATGCTGGACATCTACGTCGAGGAGATCGAGACAGAACTCCGGCGGGTGTTCGGGTTCGAGTCCGGCGGCGAGGAATGACCGACCCGGCGCGACTGCCGACCGTCGATCACCGACACGTCGGGCGGGTTGTCGATCTCTCTCATCGAACTGGGGCCGGTTTCCGGTAGAATGGAAACGTGACCGCTTAGCTCACGCTCCTCGCAAAAGACGGTAGATACGGAACGATTCGGTCGTGAACTGTATCTTGCTATATCGAATACTGCCAACCGGTCCGAGAACGGACTGCGAAGGTTCCACTCGGGAGTCCGCGGAGCCGCGACCAGTTTAGGCGAACCAAAACCATTAAGCGGTGTTTAGGCTACCCTAAACTATGGACGGAGCGCCAACTTCGAGATTGACGCGGCGGAGACTCCTGAGAGGTGCCGGCGCGGCGGGCGGCGCCGCCCTCGTCGCCGGCTGTACCGGCGGCAGGTCGGGCGACGCCGACACGACGACAGGGACAGACTCGACGACCGCAGAGCGGACTTCGACCGAGAAAAGCGCTACGACCGCAGACGGGACGGGACCGTACTCGGTGACGATGTCGCCGATGGGCGAGGTCGAGTTCGAGGGGGTGCCCGAGAACGTCTTCACGGTGTTCCCGCAGTACGCGGACATGGCGGTCGCGCTCGGCCACGGCGACGCGGTGAACGCGACGTACGTCCCGGAGATGTCCGGGACGACGATGAACCACTACTACCACCACCTCGACGGGGTCTCGTTCGACTGGGAGGGGCTGGCCGACCCGCTGACCGACGGACTGCCCAAGGAACTGCTCTTCGAACTCGACAGCGACGTCCACCTCGCCGACCCCGCGTGGGCATCGACCCAGGACAACTGGACGAAGACCGACGTCGAGGAAATCGAGTCCCAGATCGCCCCGTGGTTCGGCAACTTCTACAGCGGGACGCAGGCGCCCGCGCCCGAGGGGTACGACGACTACCGGTACTACGACCTCTGGGAGCTGTTCGGCAAGGTCGCCGCGGTGTTCCGCGAGACCGAGCGCTACGAGGCGCTGGCGCGGATTCACTCGGACCTCGTGTCCACCATCCAGGAGAAGCTCCCGCCGAAGGAGGAGCGGCCGACCGCGGTGCGGGTGACGCTCGCGGGCGACGGCGAGTCGTTCTGGACCTACCACCTCAACAAGCCCGGCTACTGGCTGGCGGACACCCGGCCGCTCGGCGCGAACGACGCGTTCGCCGAGGAGGACTGGGGCAGCCTCTGGGGCCAGGTCGACTACGAGACCATGCTCCAGGCCGACCCCGACGTCGTCCTCCACCTCTGGGGGATGACGCCGAACTACAGCATGAGCGACACGCTCGCGTCACTGCAGGACCACCCGGTCGGGAGCCAGCTCACCGCGGTCGAGAACGACCGGGTCTACCCCGCCGGCATGCGGTACCAGGGCCCGATCATGAACCTGTTCCAGATCGAGATGGGCGCCAAGCAGCTCTACCCCGACCTGTTCGGCGAGTGGCCCGACTACGAGGACGGCCAGCACTACCCCGAGGTTCCCGAGGACGAACAGCTGTTCGACCGGACCGAGGTGGCCGAGATCATCGCGTCGGGCGGCTGACGAAATCGACCCCGACCGAGGTGGTCGGGAGCCGCCGAATCGACGGGTTGACGCCCGGATGCGGCCATCGAGTAGCGTCGTCTCCGGGGCTCGCCCGGCCGTTTCCGTCCCGGGGACAGGAAAAGGTTGAAGACCGCACACACCCTACCTCGCAGTATGAGCACCGAGACTCAGGACGACGGAGACGACCTCGAGGAGCGGGTCAGCAACTTCCTGCGCCGCAACTTCCCCCAGATCCAGATGCACGGCGGGAGCGCGGCCATCCAGAACATCGACCGAGAGACCGGCGAAGTCAGCATCCAGCTCGGCGGCGCGTGTTCGGGCTGCGGTATCTCGCCGATGACCATCCAGGCCATCAAGAGCCGGATGGTCAAGGAGATCCCCGAAATCGAACAGGTCCACGCCGACACCGGCATGGACGGCGGCAGCGGCATGGGCGGCGGTGGCGGCATGAGCCCGTCGTTCCCCGGCGAGACGACCGACGACGGCGACGACGACGAGGGTCCGCAGGCCCCCTTCTAAGTTCGGATTTCCGGCCCGGAAACGGCCCAATTCTTCGCGTAGAACGCGGCTAACATCAGGATATTTATCCCGAAGGGTGTTGGACGGTACTGGTATGACCAACGACGATGCGGGGAACGTCGTGTTCGTGGTCATGGACACGGTTCGCAAGAGCCACCTCTCCGTCTATGGCTACGACAGACCGACGACGCCGGGCCTGGAGCGGTTCGCCGAGGAGGCGGCCGTCTTCGAGCAGGCGGTCGCCCCCGCGCCGTGGACGCTGCCGGTTCACGCCTCGCTGTTCACCGGGATGTACCCGAGCGAGCACGGCGCGAGCCAGGAGAACCCGTACCTGGAAGGCGCGACGACGCTCGCCGAAACCCTCTCGGACGCGGGCTACGAGACGGCCTGCTACTCGTCGAACGCCTGGATCACGCCCTACACCCACCTCACCGACGGCTTCGACGACCAGGACAACTTCTTCGAGGTGATGCCCGGCGAGTTCCTGTCGGGCCCGCTGGCGAAGGCCTGGAAGACGATGAACGACAACGAGACGCTCCGGAAGGCCGCCGACTGGCTGGTGTCGGTCGGCAACAAGATCCACGAGTACACCGCCTCCGGCGAGGGCGCCGACTCCAAGACCCCGGAGGTCATCGACCGGACCATCGAGTTCATCGACGACGCCGACGACGACTACTTCGCGTTCATCAACCTGATGGACGCCCACCTGCCGTACCACCCGCCCGAGGAGTACAAGGAGGAGTTCGCGCCCGGCGTCGACTCCACCAAGGTCTGCCAGAACTCCAAGGAGTACAACTGCGGCGCCCGGGACATCTCCGACGACGAGTGGGAGGCCATCGAAGGACTCTACGACGCCGAGATCCGCCACATCGACTACCAGCTCGCGCGGCTGTTCTCGTGGATGGAGCAGAACGACGAGTGGGACGACACCATGGTCGTCGTCTGCGCCGACCACGGCGAACTCCACGGCGAGCACGACCTCTACGGCCACGAGTTCTGCATCTACGACCCGCTGGTCAACGTCCCCCTGCTGGTCAAGCACCCCGAGATGGAGACCGACCGGCGCGACGACCAGCAGGTCGAACTGCTCGACCTCTACCACACCGTCCTCGACCACGCCGGCGTCGACGCCAGCCGGGCGACCGTCCCGCTCGACCGGACCCGGTCGCTGCTGTCGGCCGACTACCGGGACTTCGCGGAGAGCGGCGCGTCGGGCGCCTCGAAGTCGCCCGGGAGTCACCCGGGCGACGGCGACTACGCCTTCGTGGAGTACTACCGGCCGGTGGTGGAGCTCAAGCAGTTAGAGGAGAAGGCCAGCGACGCCGGCATCGAACTCGACCGCGACTCGCGGTTCTACTCCCGGATGCGGGCCGCCCGCCGCCCCGACGCCAAGTACATCCGCAACGAGCGCATCGCCGACGAGTTCTACCACCTCGACGTCGACCCCGGGGAGACCGACAACGCCCGCGGCGAGGGGAGCGACGAGGAGCTCGAGCTCGAGGGCGCGCTCTCGGAGTTCGAGGAGAGCGTCGGCGGCGAGTGGAAGGAGGTCGAGGACGAGGACGTGCTCGACGACATGAGCGACGACGCGAAGGACCGCCTGCAGGACCTCGGCTACATCGACTGACGAAGCGAGGCCTCCCGATCGATTTCGCCGGCCGGAGAACGCGAACGGCCCTCTCCCTTCTCACACCGAGCTGATTCTCACACCGTTCACACCGAGTCGACGCCGACCAGGCTCACGACCCCGCCGCCGATGGCGATGGGGACCCAGTAGATCGCGCCCCGGAAGATGATGACAGCCGCGAGGGCGGTCTCCCAGCCGATCCCGATGCCGGGGAGGCTGGACAGCAGTCCGACCAGCACCGCCTCGATGCCGCCCGCGCCGCCGGGGAGCGGCGTCACCCCGGCGATGGCGCCCACCGGGACGACGAACAGGAGGACCGGGAACGGGATGGGCGAGCCGATGGCCGCGAACGCCAGCCACAGCGCGACCATCTGGCACACCCACCCCGCCGTCGAGGCGGCGAGCGCGAGGGTCAGGCCGCGCCGGTTCGTCGCCACGCGCTCGATCGAGTCGAAGAACTCGCCGACCCGCGTCTCGAGGGTCTCGCGGCTGAGCGACACGTCGACGGGGGCGACCCGCGTGACGAACCGGAGCACCGGGGCGAGCACCCGCGCGATGGCCCGACGGAGTCGCCCCCGGTTCCGCCAGCCGAAGAACCCCGCGAACGGGACGGCGACCGAGAGCACGACGATGGCCGCCGTCGCGAGCCGGAGGCGGCGACCGAACGTCGTCTGAGTCGCGTAGAACCCCGCGCCGCCGAGCGCGAGCACGATGGACGGGACGAAGTTGAGCGAGTCGACGCTCGCGATGGCCGCCAGGCCGCGCTCGTACTCGGTGTCCGCCACCTTCGAGATGAGCAGCGCCGTCACCGGCTCGCCGCCCGCCTGCCCGAAGGGCGTGATGTTGTTCGAGAACATCGCGCCGTTCAGGATGAAGAAGGACTTGACGAACGACACGTCGACGCCGAGCACGTCAAGGACCGTCCGGAGGCCGAACCCCCACGCGCCGAGCCAACCGAGCGTGACCAGCACCATGAGCGCGACGGTCTCGCCGTCGGCCCGGCGGAGCTCCCGGACGAACTCCTCGATGCCGACGAAGTACAGCAGCAGGCCGAGAACCGCGAACGTCCCGAGAAACCCGATAATCGTGGTCCGCAGCTGCGCCCCGTTCATGGCCGTTGCTTGCCGTCTGCACTAATCAGTATGTCGAAACCGCCACTCGGGGCTCCGGGACGGAACGGGAGACGCGTCGGCATGGGTTCTCGCCTAAGAGGGCGTCGGCGGAGCAGTTCAATCCTGTGGGCGGTCCGCGCCTCACAGGCCGGCTTAGAATCGTTAAGGCGCGGTTGACCGCCGCTCTACGATTCGACACGAGCGGAAGATGGGCTTTCTCCGGGGGCTTGCCACAGCAAGGGCACGCTATTTCCCCGTGGAGCGACTATCGAACGTATGGCGAACTTCAACGCGGACTCGGCGAACAAGCTCAGCATGGTCTCGACGCTGGTCGACGCGGCGATGGCCTTCGCCCGCGGCCGACCCAAGAGCGGACTCCTGCTGGTGGGCGCCGCGGCGCTGTCCTCGCGCGTCCCCGGCCTCGGCACCGCGACGTCGCTGCTGCTGCGTCTGGTCCGGCGGTTCCGGTAATCCGCCTCGCGGTCCAGGCTCGCTATTTTTGGTGAGAAGCTAGGAGATGTAACAGAGCGGTCGCTCAGTCCCGCGGGTCGCCATCGACGTGGCCGTCCTCCCAGGCGCGGAGGAGATTCCGGAGCGTCCGGTTGACCGGGACCGGAACGTCGCGGTCGCCGGCGGGCCCGTCGTCGGCGTCGCGCGTGCCGGCGGCCGCGTTCGCGTCCGCCCGGGCGACGACGTACCCGTTGATGGCCTCGACCTCGGTCCGGCGGCCGGCCGCGACGTCCCGGCGCATCGACGACTCGTTGGCGGCGGTGGCTTCGGCGACGAGCTCGGCGGCCCGCACCGCCTCGTCGCCGCCCAACTCGACGCCCTCGGCCCGGGCGACTCCGGCAGTCTCGCGAGCGGCCTCGGCGGCCACCTCGCGGGCCGGTCCGTCGAGCAGCGCGCCGTTCTCCACGCGGGCCAGCGCGGTGGTCGCGTTGATTCCCGCGTTGACCGCGAGCTTCTCCCAGAGGCGGCGGGGCATGTCGTCGGCGACGGTCGTCTGGATGCCCGCGGTGGAGAAGGCTCGGCCGACACGGTCGGCCGCTTCCGAGGCGCCGCCCTCTCGCGGTCCGAGGACGACCTCGCCCCGGCCGGTGCACTCGACCAGACCGGGCTCCCGGAGCACCGCGCCGTAGGTCGCGGTGCCGGCGAGAATCGGGCAGTCGAGGCGCTCGGCGAGCGCCTCCTCGTTGCCCATCCCGTTCTGGAGCGAGAGCGCGGCGTCGAACGCGCCGGTCGAGAGCGTCCGGGCCGCCGCGTCGGTGTCGAAGGCCTTGACCGTCACCACCGCGAGGTCGGCCGCGAGCCCGGTCCCGTCGGTGGTCGCGTCGGGACGCACCGTGAAGTCGTACTCCCCGCCGACGCGCAGGCCCGACTCCCGGACCGTCCCGACGTGGGGGTCGCGGCCGACCAGCGTGACCGCGTGCTCGCGGGCGAGCAGGCCCCCGACGAGGCTCCCGAGGCTCCCCGCGCCGAACACGACGACGTCCATGTCCGCACGGTGGAACCGCGGGTAGAAAAATCGGTGCGTCTCGTCGGCGAGCGGAGAAGGTGGATCATCCGCCTCGGCGCGTACGGTGAATCGTCCGATACCGGCGCGCACTGGCGCGGCCTCTGTGCCGCGCCATCTCCGTGCGAGGGACGAGCATCGCAGCGAACGCAGTGAGCGAGAAGCGCAGGAGGTTGGGGAGGTGTGAGGTCTGCGGTGCGGTGTTTGGGTGGGTGAAAGGGGCCGGCCGGTCGCGCCCGAAGGGCTTGGTCGCTTGCGCGACCACTCTCCGACGCAACCACGTCCGTCGGAGATGTTGCGCAACGACCGCGACCGGCCGGGGGCTTTCGAGGCGTTCGTCACTACGATGGTCGTGATACTGGCCGAGTCAATCGCGAGGGAGTACGAGTCGATAGCAAAAACGTCCGCCGTGCAAATTCCACACCCGGAAGGAAAGCGTGCGCCTAGTCCTCGGTCCAGTACATCAGCGCTTCCTTGGACTCGCCGCAGTTCGGGCACTCGTCCGGGATGCCCTCGTCGATCTCGCCCATCTCGCCGCACTCGGTGCAGCGCCACATCAGTTCGCCCTCGCCGAACTCGTGGCCGGCCCGCGAGTGCTCGACGCTCAGGCTCTCGACGCCCGAGCGCGTCGAGACGAAGAACCCGCCCTTCTCGAGGCCCCGAATCCGGCCGAGTTCGTTGCCCTCGTCGTCGTACACCGTCTCGCCGAAGTCGACCTCGCGGGTCATCGCCTCGGCCTCCGTGTCGCCGTCGTCCTCCACCGGTTGCTCTCCGTGACCACTCATACCAGACCGTACGCCGTCGTGCGTGATAAAGCCCGTCGCCGATTTGAAGGTGGGCGAGTGCGGAACGGGCCACGTCAGTAGTTCCACCGCGAGCGAACGCAGTGAGCGAGCGGGCCAAGGAACCCTCGAAGGAGCGAAGCGACTGAGGGGGTGACGCAGGCTTTTCATGAACGTTTTGCAAGGGAGCGCCGCCTGGGGCGCTCCCGCAGCAAAAGGTTCTACATGAAGTCCGCGATGCTGCCCTGCTTGTTCTTGTCGTTCTCGAAGATGCTCTCCAGCCGGGTGTCCATGATCTCGAGGCGCTGCTTGGTGTACTCCCGGCAGTCGTACTTCTCGGCCACCTGGATGGCGGTCTCCATGTACTTGTTCACCGACCCCTGGTGGACCGTGAGGTTGACCCTGCCGCCGCACTCCCGGCACTCGCCGGTCAGGGGCATCCGGCGGTACTTCTCGCCGCAGTCGAGACACCGGGTCTCCTGCCGCGAGAAGGCGCGGAGATTGCCGATGAGGTCGGGCAGGAAGTGGTACTCGATGACCCGCTCGGCCACGTCGGTCTCGTCGACCGACCGGAGCTTCCGGGCGAGCTCGAGCTGGGCGTCCATCTTGTCCATCATCGAGCCGAGGGTCTTGTACGCCGAGAGGTCCGGACCGAGCGCGATGTCGGCGGTGTCGTGGCTGTGGTGGAAGTCGGTGTACTCGCGGTCGGTTCCCAGGTTCTCCTCGGCGATGGTCATTACGTCCTCGACCTCGCCGGGGTCGGCCATCTCGCGGGTCGCCTCGTAGAACTCCAGGGGGTACTCCCGGACGATGTCCATGTTGTGGGCCTCGTCGTCGATCTCCGAGGGGTCGATGCGCGAGGACATCACCAGCGGCGCGTCCATCTGTCCACCCCGCTTGTCGGGCAGGAACTCTTTGCTGAAGTTGAGCAGGCCGTCCATCAGGAGCATTACGCAATCCTCGTCTCCGTCGCAGTTTGCGGTGTAGAGGCCGTTCGCTACCAGCGAGTGGGTGTCCGCGACCGTAATTGAATAGGTGTGTTCCGTGTCGCTTTGGACGATTTCGACGGATGCAACCTCGTCTGGTTCGACCGCACCACCGTCAGCGACTACCTCCGAAGCGGCGGAGGTGTCGGTCGTTGCTGGAAGGTTCGGTTGCGCAGGAAGTTCGTCCCCGGGGCCGACCTCGTGGGAATTGACGCGCTCGACACCGTCACCGTTCCAGACGAGAACGGGGTGGTCCGGAGTAACCGTAATCTCCCGGCCACTCCGAGTCTCGATCTCCACGAGGTGCTCGGGCGCGGGATGCTTCGAGACAGCCTCGACCGGCTTCTGAACGACATCACCGTCTTCGTCTACCGAGGGGACCCACACGTCTCCGTCCAACTCCTCGACCAATGCGCCGAAGTCGTCCTCGCGCGGGTCCTTCAGCCGGTCTTCGACCAACGACCGAATCTCGTCGTAATGCCAGTCACCGGACTCGTCTTCGTACCAGACCTTCGTCTCGGGGTGGAAGCAATTCCGGCGTTTCGCGGCGTGAAAGTACGGATGCGCGTATCCCACGGCCGCCGAGGTGAATCCGACGATGCGGCCCACCACTGCAGCGGAGGTGTGAGGCGCCATCCCGAAGACGAGTTCGCCGACGAGTTCGTCGCGCTCGTCCACCTCGTAGAACGGCTCCAGCCCGTAGTACTGCTCCAGCAGGTCGTCGACGAAGTCGGCGGTCTGCAGCAGGTGCTCGGCCGCGCCGTCCGAGAGCACGATGTCCTGAACCTTGAGCTCGACCAGCTGGTCGTCGTGGCGCAGCGGGTCGCCGTGGACGTCCTCCTCGTAGCCCAGCGACCGGAAGTGGTCGGCCGACACGTCGAGTTCCGCGGGCCGGACCGACGTCACCGGCAGGTCGGTCATGTCGTACCGGACCGTGCCGTCCTTGAAGGCCGAGACGTCGTGCTTCGCGCGGAGGACGCCCTTCTCGATGGGTTCGGGCGTCTTGTACGACGACGACAGCCCCTTGACGCCTTTCAGCGTGTCGAAGGCGTTCTCGCGCTCCCCGACCGACTCCAGGGCCGACCGGAACTCGTCGTTGACGTCGATGGTCCGGTACTCGACCGAGGAGGCCTCGACCTCGCAGCGGTCGCAGACCGCACGGCCCGACTCGTCGAGTTCGACCACCTGGTCGCAGTCGGGACACGTGAAGTGGGCGAAGGTGTTGCCGCCGCACTCGGGGCACTCGGCCTTGAAGGTGTGTTCGCCGCAGTCCTCGCACTCCCGGCGGCCGACCTGGGCCTCGACCAGGCCGGGCGTGCTCTCCATGTCGGGCGCGTGTTTCGCGGCCGCCGCCACGTCGCGCTGGCTGCCGCCGGCCTCGCCGATGGGGAAGAGGGTGTGGACCGCCGGCGAGAGCTCGCGCTCCTCGGACTTCTCCGGGCGACCCATCCGGTTGCCGATGCGGGTCGGCGCGCGCTCCCGGACCTCGAACGGGGCGACCTCGTTGACCGCGCGGACCGCGTTGTCGCCGTCCGCGTCCTCGCCCCAGTTGCGGGCCTCCGGCGAGAGGTCGTCCCACGTCCGCTCCAGGTCGCCGGTCTCGTCGTCCACCTCGACGCCTAGGGAGCGCGCGAGGGGTCGCCATTCGGGGATTCGAATGGTTTCGTCCCCCTGTTCGTGGGGGACGAGGATGCATTCGAGCGCGGTCCGGACGGCCTCCTCGGTGAACTCGATCACCAACTCGCCGTCGACCAGTTCCCCGACCGCGACTGCGTCGGCGAGCGCCTCGAACTGTGCGACGGTCAGGTCGTGCCAGAGGTAGGTGTACTTCGGGTGGAGCGGGCAGTCGTACTCGGTCGCCCACGTCAGCGCCTCGGCGGGGGACGGGTCCGAGAGGTCGACGCTGGGCGAGTCGCGCAGCGCCTGCACCTCGGCGCCGGCGTCCTCGAACTCCTTGACCCACCACTCGACGGTGTAGGAGGCGGGCGCCAGCGGATGGTTGTTCTCGACGAACTCGCCGTAGTTGACCAGGTACTCCCCGAGGTCCAGGATCTTCTCGACCCCGTTGCGGAGTTCGAGCGCCTCGTCGGGGTCGTCGATGCGCCGGACGTCGCCGTTCGCCAGCCGGACGGTCGGCCCCTCGATGGAGTCGACCGGCACCACGCCCGCGGCCTTGCCGGGCCGCTCGGTCTTGATCTGGGTCCCGGTCGCGAGGAAGTCGTCGACGAGGTGCATCGTCGCGGGGTGGACGCCCGCGGTCGCGAACCCGTGGTTGCGCGCCCGACCGTAACGCAGGCGGAACCCGCCCGACTCGCTGGGGTGGCCGAAGACGGGGCGGCCCGCGATGAGGTCGCGGAGGAACTTGGTCGCCGGCTCGACCCGGGGCGGGCCGTCGACCGCCTCGAGTTCGTCGGCGGCGTCCTCCTCGGCCGCGTCCGCGTCGGCGTCCTCCTCGGCATCTCCGTCGTCGGCCTCCTCGTCGCCGTCCTTGCCGATAGTGCCGTCGATGAGGTCCTGGAGCCACGGCCAGTCGACCTCGTCGAGGTTCCGGGTGTAGCGCTGTATCTTGGGCGCCTTGAGCGCGATGCCCTCCGCGAGGACCAGACACATGCCGCCGCGGGCGTTGTTGGTGTCGACCCGTTCGAGGTCGCGGAACCCCGAGACCTCCTCGTCGCCCGTCGCCTCGCCGTCGAGCATGATGGGCATGTGCTCGGCGATGAACTTCGACTCCTTGTCCTTGGGCGAGTACTGGAGCCCCGTCTCCTTGTCGTAGAGGTTTATCTCCTCGGCGTAGCGCTCGATCTCGTCGTCGCGACCCTCGTACTCCTCGATACCGATGAGCGCGCGGGTGTAGTCCGCGACGAGGACCGACAGCGCCTGAGCGGTCCCGCCGGCCGACCGGATCGGCCCGGCGTAGTAGACGTTGACGAACTCGGTGCCGTCGTCGTTCTCCAGGATCTCGACCCGGTCGATGCCCTCGATGGGGGCGGCGACCACGCCCTCGGTCAGCAGCGCGACCGCGGTCCGGACCGCGCCCTCGACCTTGCCGGCCCTGCTCTCGTAGTCGCCGACCCGGCCCTCCGCGAAGTCCTCGGCGAGCTCCAGGGCGGCCTCCTCCCTGCTCATCTCGCCCTCCAGTTCGCGGACGCGCTCGGCGACCCCGTCGATGCCGAGGATGTTCTCGACCCGGTCGGCCATGTCCTTGGCGACCGGAATCTCGACCTCGGGCTTGGGGTCGCCGCCGTTCGCACGGGCGTCGCGGGCGACCTCGAAGGCGTCGTCCAGGTCGGCTTCGAGGTCCTCGAAGTAGCGCTCGTCCTCCGCGCGCATTATAGCCAGAGGTCGAGGTCGGTGGGTTCGTCGGGCTCGCGCACCAGTTCGTCCTCGAAGGACCGCACGTACAGCTCCCCGGCGAAGACGGTGGCGGCGTCGAGGTGGCCCGAGAGGGTCTGGCCGCTCTTGCGCGAGAGGACGGCGTGAGTGTGGGCGAACCGGTCGCCGTCCAGCCACGAAATGTTGCCCACGCAGGACGCGACCTCCAGCGGTTCGTCGAACTCGACCTCGCGGTACTCGAGTTCGTCCTGGTCGTAGTACCAGACGGTGGCGTCCTGTACCGCGCCCATGGCGAGGAACCAGGCCGCGTCGACGTCCTCCTCGGCGGCCAGCGATTCGATCTCCGCACGCCAGTCCTCGCCGTGGCCGAGTCGCGCTACGAACTCGCGATCCCCTGAGACCTCCCGATAGTTCATGTTCCGGGGAAGGAGGACCGTCGGCAAAAAGGTTCAGTATTGCCCCGCTACCGTCGGGCAGCGGGTCGTGTCGAGTCGACCGGAGGCCGGGCCGCGACCGCTACTGCCAGTCCTGGAGAGGTGCGCTCCCCGAGACGGGGACCGAGAGCCACGCGTCGTCGGCCGCCGTGTCTGCGATGATGAGCCGCTCCGTGCGACCGTCGTCGTCCAGCGAGGCCATGACCTCGCCCTGTGCGACCGAGTCCGACGGAGCAGCCGTATTCGGCGCCATATGTGACACGTGGTACCACGGGTTGATAAACGCACCGATACGTCAGACCTGCGTCGGAAACCGACGCGTTCATATATGCGATTCGGTACCGCATTTCAGTCCGTCCGGAACGCCGTCACATTACGGTCGGGCCGTCGCGACCGTTGTTTCCGGATACGCGTCGGATACGAAGCGCGAAAATCAGACAGATGGCGGTAAAGCAGCCCATATAGGAGACGATTCGAGGGTTGTGGAACCCTTTCTCGAAGTAATAAACGGTAACTTTATCCGGGGCGCTTTGCAATGAGCGGTTGGATGACAGATACTGACAGCGTTAGCCGCCGCCGCTTCCTGCAGGCGACGGGCGGTGCGGCATCAGCGGTAGCTCTAGCTGGTTGTACCGGCGGAGACGGCAGCGACTCCGAGGGGACGACGACCGACGGCTCCGGTGACAGCGGCGAGGGACGCAACCTCAAGGTCACGTGGCGGCCGCTCGACACGCTCGACCCCATCGCGTCGACCGACTCGGCGTCCGGGTGGGTCATCCAGCAGGTCAACGACACGCTGGCAAACTACAAGGAGGGGACCGTCGAGATCGAGAGCCGGCTCGCGACCGACTGGTCCATCGAGAACAACACGAAGTACACGTTCACGCTCGCGGAGAACGCCAAGTTCCACAACGGCGAGGACGTCACGGCCGACGACGTCGTCTACTCGCTCGAGCGACTGGCCGGGTCGCCGAGCTCCCGGCGGGCGTCGTTCATCCTCAGCGACCTCGGCGTCAAGCACGAGACCCGGACGGTCACCAAGGACGGCGAGCAGGTCGAGGAGTACAAGCCCGGCACGCTCGCGGTGAACGCCGAGGACGAGCACACGGTGTCCATCGAGCTCGAGGAGCCGTTCCACGCGAGCCTCCCGATGCTGGCGTACACCTCGTTCGCGGTGATCCCGGAGGGCATCATCGGCGACGTCGGCGACTACGAGGGCCAGATGAGTCAGAAGAAGTTCGCGAAGGAGCCCGTCGGCGCCGGGCCGTTCGAGTTCGACCACTGGAAGCAGGACACCGAGGCCGTCGTCACGCGGTTCGAGGACTACCACGGGAAGGTTCCCGAGGTCGCGGGCGTCCACTGGCGGCTCATGTCGGACGACACGGCCCGGTACACCTACCAGATGAACAAGAACGCCGACATCTTCAACATCCCCACCTCGAAGTTCGACCCGAGCATGGTCTCGGTCGAGGAGACCGACGACATGGGGCGCAAGCACGGCACCTACGGCCCCGTGCGGAACGGCGAGACCGTCAACTTCGGCCGGGTCGGGACCATCAGCAACCACTACGTCGGCTTCAACTGCGAGAAGGTCGACAAGAAGGTCCGCAAGGCGTTCGCCTACGCGCTCAACCAGGAGACGGTGGCCAACACCATCTTCAAGGGCCGCTCGAAGCCCGCCCAGCACTTCACGCCGCCCGCCATCTTCCCCGGCGGCGCCAGCGGCTACGAGGAGCACGCCAAGGACTACCCCTACGGCAGCGACGAGCTCAGGCTCCAGAAGGCCAAGGAGCTGATGAAGGAGGCCGGCTACGGGAAGAACAACAAGCTCGACATCACGCTGACCACCTACGACGCGAACGTCTACATCGAGATCTCGAATCTCCTCCGGGACAAGCTCGCGAGCGCGTACATGAACATCTCGGTCGAGCCCGTGCAGTTCCCCACGCTGGTCAACCGCGGCCGGAACGGGAAGCTCGAGGCGTACACGCTCGGGTGGCTCATGGACTACCCCGCGCCGGACAACTTCCTGAAGCTGCTGTACCCGCCCAAGACCGACACCTCGAAGAAGGGGATGGCGTCGTACGTCAACTGGTCGGGCACCGAGGCCGCCGAGAAGGCGACCCAGGCGTGGGAGAAGATCCAGGCCAACACCAAGCCCACCGAGGCGGCCCAGAAGGCCCGCAACGAGGCGTACCTGGCGATGGAGGAGGCCAACTGGGAGGACGCGGTGATGATTCCGCTGGACCACCCGTACGAGGACCGGATGTCGTACGACTGGGTCGACGTGCCGATGTTCGGCGGCGGCGGACGCTCGCGCCAGATGCTGAACACCGCGAAGTTCACCGGCAAGCGCAACTGACCGCGGACGCCGTCGGCGGTATTTTTTCTGAGACGATGAACAGTTATGATTACTAGATTTGGGTATAGACAGGTTGAGCCGTCTGAGATGGGCGGTTGGGGGAAAACACAAGACCTAATGAGACGACTGTCAAAATAGCGGTCATGTGCGCGGTCCAGTTTGGGTACGTTCAACACGACAGGAGTAGCCGTATCTGCGGCGGTGGTTCGCCGTGAGCAGGTGGCAGTACTTCGCGAAGCGGGTACTGCTCTCGGTTCCGGTGTTGCTGTTCGGGGCGTCGATCACGTTCCTCGTGATCCGAGCGGGACCCCTCGACCCGGTGTCCGCGATACTGGGACCGCAGGGGAACCCGCAGGCCTACCAGACGATCCGACGCCAGCTCGGGCTGAACCAGCCGCTCTGGCAGCAGTACATCGACTACATGATCAACATGTTCACCTTCGACCTGGGCGAGTCGTGGGTAATCAGCCCCGACACCAGCGTCTACTCGCTGGTGACCAGCTACGCGCCCCGGACCATCTGGCTGGGGTTCTGGTCGGTGCTCATCGCCA
This sequence comes from Halorussus rarus, assembly GCF_003369835.1. NCBI lineage: Archaea > Methanobacteriati > Methanobacteriota > Halobacteria > Halobacteriales > Haladaptataceae > Halorussus > Halorussus rarus. The sequence continues at coordinate 1,533,617 of NZ_QPMJ01000002.1, forward strand.
TCTTCATCGGCATCCCGCTGGGGTTCTACGCGGGGCTCAACCCCAACACGTTCAGCGACTACGTGGCGTCGTTCGGCGGCATCGTCTGGCGCGCCATGCCGAACTTCTGGCTGGCGGTCATCCTGATGAGCGTCCTCTCGCAGTCGGGCGACTTCATGTTCGGATTCGACTGGGAGAACTGGCTGTACTCGACGAACGTGACGGGCCCGCCGCCGCTGGGCAACCTCACGTCGTTCGAGGGGTTCGTCACGGCGCTCAAGAAGATCGCCCCGGCCGCGCTCGTGCTGGGGTCTGCGTCGATGGGCAACGAGATGCGCATCGGTCGGACCGCCGTGCTGGAGACGGTCAACTCGAACTTCATCGAGACGGCGAAGGCCAAGGGCGTCCCGCCCCGGTCGCTCGTCTGGAAGCACATCTTCCGGAACGCGCTCATCCCGCTGGTGCCGATCATCACGGGCGAGGCGTTCATCCTCATCGGCGGGTCGGTGCTGGTCGAGACGGTGTTCGACATCAGCGGCATCGGGTTCCTGTTCTTCCAGGCGGTCAAGAACGGCGACATGCCGCTGGTGGGATCGCTGATGTTCATCTTCATCCTGCTGGTGGTCCTCATCAACATCATCCAGGACGCGCTGTACACGATAATCGACCCGCGGGTCGGCTACGACGGAGGTGCCTGACATGAGCGCAGACCAGGACCGAGAGGACGTCTCGATTCTCGAACGCATCCGGGAGAACCCCGGGCCAGCGATGGGGTGGCTCGCCGGCGCGCTGGTGCTGTTCGCGCTCGAAGCCGGCGCAGTCGTCCACTTCGTGACCAGCCTGGTGGGGTCGCCGGTCGACCTGCCGACGCTGCTCACCCGCGACCTCATCCCGAACAACGGGTACGTGACGCCGGGCGGAGCGTGGCAGGAGACGTTCCTGAACCTGCCCGCCGCCTACGCGTGGGCGATCCGGGTCGTGCTCGTCTACGTCTACGCGTTCGTGTGTATGGTGTGGCTCTGGCGGGGCTACGAGATCTTCCGGGAGCACTACCGCTACGCCGACTGGACGCCCCGCGACGACATGGTGGACCGACTCAGGGGCCACCGCTGGGGCCAGTTCGGCGCGGTCATCGTGTTCGCGTTCGTCGTGATGGCGATGTTCGCGCCCGCTCTCGGGCCGACCACCGTCGAGCGGACCATCTCGAACCCGTACTCCCACTACATCGAGTACTACAACGACCAGGGCCAGCTCGAGAACGTCACGGTCGGGTCGGCCAACCTTGGGGCGCGCTCGCAGGGGACCCCGGACCAGAACGTCGGCCCGATGCAGTACGACCAGTACGGCCGGTGGCACCCGTTCGGGACGTTACCCAGCGGGAAGGACATGTTCACCTTCATGGCGGCCGGGGCGAGGATATCGCTGTTCATCGGGCTGACGTCCATCCTCGTCAGCGGGTTCGTCGCCGTCTCGTTCGCGCTGGTGACCGCCTACTACAAGGGGCTGGTCGACCTCCTGGTGGTCATCCTCGGCGACTCGATCATGTCGCTGCCGAGCCTGCTGTTCGTGATGCTGTTGTCGGTGGTGCTCGGCGGGACGTGGCTGGCCGAGATATACAGCGGCGGCTTCCTGCTGGCGGTCATCTTCGCGATAACCGGGTGGCCGTTCCTCTGGCGGTCGGTCCGCGGCCCGGCGATGCAGATCGCCGAGCAGGAGTGGATCGACGCCGCCAAGAGCTTCGGCCAGCGGCCCCGGGTGACGATGCAGAAGCACATGGCGCCGTACATCCTGGGCTACCTGCTGGTGTACGCCTCGATGCGGCTGGGCGGCATCATCATCGCGGTCGCGGGTCTGTCGTTCCTCGGGCTGGGCATCAACCCGCCCACGCCAGAGTGGGGCCGCGCGGTCAACATCGGCCAGGGGTACGTCACCACGGCGTCGTGGCACATCTCGTTCATCCCCGGCGTGCTCATCGTGCTGGTCGTGACCGCGTTCAACGCGCTGGGCGACGGCATCCGCGACGCCGTCGACCCGCAGAGCGAGGGCAGCGAAGGCGAGGGCGCTGAAGCCGCCGCGGCCGGCGGAGGTGGTGCCTGATGGCACAGCGCGAGACCGCCGCGACCCGCGGCGAGGAGCGAGCGCTGCTGTCGGTGGAGAACCTCCAGACCGCCTTCTTCACGGACAAGGAGGTCATCCGGGCGGTCGACGGCGTGAGCTTCGACATCCACGAGGGCGAGACCGTCGGCATCGTCGGCGAGTCCGGGTCGGGCAAGAGCGTCACCGCCCGGTCGATCATGGGACTGGTCGACACGCCCGGTCGGGTGCTGGAGGGCAGCAGCATCCAGTTCGACGGCGAGGAGCTGACCGACAAGTCCGAGAGCGAGTACCGGGCGCTCCGCGGGAGCGACATCGCGATGGTGTTCCAGGACCCGCTGACCTCGCTCAATCCGGTGTACACGGTTGGCAACCAGATCAAGGAGGCGCTCCGGCTCCACCAGGACATGCGGGGCGCGGCCGCCACCGAGGAGGCCATCGACCTGCTCGAGGCGGTCGGCATCCCCGACGCCTCCCGGCGGGTCAGGGAGTACCCCCACGAGTTCTCGGGCGGGATGCGCCAGCGCGCGGTCATCGCGATGGCGCTGGCCTGCGACCCGGAGCTGCTGATCTGCGACGAGCCGACCACCGCGCTCGACGTCACCATCCAGGCCCAGATCCTGGAACTGCTCGACGACCTGCAGGCCGAGCGGGACCTCGCCATCATGTTCATCACCCACGACATGGGCGTCATCGCCGAGGTCTCCGACCGCGTGAACGTGATGTACGCCGGCGAGATCGTCGAGAGCGCGCCGGTCGAGGAGCTGTTCGAGAACCCCCGGCACCCCTACACCCGGGGCCTGCTCAAATCGATCCCGGGCAACCAGCCCGGCGCCGACCGGCTCTCGACCATCGAGGGCGACGTGCCCACGCCGAACGAGCCGGCGACCTACTGCCGGTTCGAGCCCCGGTGCCCCGAGGCGTTCGAGGACTGCACCCGGGTCCACCCGGCGTCGGTCGAGGTCAACGACGACGCCGAGGACCACACAGCGGCGTGCCTGCTGTACCCCGAGGACGCCACCCAGGCGGAGGCGGTCGAACTCCACGAACAGCGCGAGAGCCAGCGCGAGGTGAGCGAACGATGAGCGAGCAAGTCCAACAGGAGTCGGTAAGCGTCGCCACGGGCGAGACGCTCGTGGAGGTCAACGACCTCAAGACCTACTACGACGAGGGCGGCATCGTCGACTCGAACCCGGTGAAGGCGGTCGACGGGGTCGACTTCGAGATCAAGCGCGGCGAGACGCTCGGACTGGTCGGCGAGTCCGGCTGCGGCAAGACCACGCTGGGCCGGACGCTCATCCAGTTGGAGAACGCGACGTCGGGCGAGGTGCTGTTCGACGGCACCGACATCACCGAGCTCTCGGGCAAGGAGCTGAAGGAGTGGCGCCGGAACAGCCAGATGGTGTTCCAGGACCCCGAGTCCAGCCTCAACGACCGGATGACCATCGGCGAGATCATCCGGGAGCCGCTGGACGTCCACGACTGGAACAGCCCGAAAGAGCGCCGCGAGCGCGTCCGGGAGCTGCTCGACGTGGTCGGGCTCCAGCCCGAGCACTACTACCGCTACCCCCACCAGTTCTCGGGCGGCCAGCGCCAGCGCATCGGCATCGCCCGGGCGCTCGCGCTCGAACCCGAGTTCGTCGTGCTCGACGAGCCGGTGTCGGCGCTCGACGTGAGCGTGCAGGCCCAGATTCTCAATCTGCTGGAGGACCTTCAGGACGAGTTCGGGCTGACCTACCTGTTCATCGCCCACGACCTCAGCGTGGTCCGGCACATCTGCGACCGGGTCGCCGTGATGTACCTCGGCAACGTCATGGAGCTGGGCGAGACCGAGGAGCTGTTCGACAACCCGAAGAACCCCTACACCCACTCGCTGCTGTCTGCGATCCCCGAGCCCGACCCCACCTCGGACAAGGAGCGGGTCACCCTGCGCGGGACGCCGCCGAGCCCGCGCGACCCGCCGACGGGGTGTCCGTTCACGACCCGATGTCCGATGAAGATCCGGCCCGAGGAGTACCGGGACATGGACGCCGACACCTGGGTCGCCATCGAGGTGTTCCGCGAGGTGCTCCGCGAGCGCCAGCGCGCCGAGAAGTCGCTGACCGAGCAGGCCAAGGAGCTGCTCGGGATGGAGACCCGGTTCTCCGACATCGACGAGATCAAGGCGGAGCTGTTCGGCGACCTCGCCCTCCGGCCGGAGGTCGAGCGCCACATCGACGAGGCGGCGAGCCACGTGGCCGACAGCGAGGAGGCGAAGGCCCGCGAGGTGCTCCGCGAGGAGTTCGGTAGCATCTGCGACGCCGAGAAGCCCGACGACTACGTCGTCAGCGACACCGGCCGGGTCAGTCACTGCCACCGCCACATGGAGGAGTACGCCGAGCCCGACGAGTTCGTCCCCTACACCGAACGATAAATGTGCCAGCGGGCCAATCGACCGATAGATGTCGTCAACTGAGCGGTCCGCGACGTCCGGGGCCTCCCGGCGGGTCCGGCAGGCGGTCGACGCCGCGGTGTACGCGCTCGCGGTCGCCGCGGTGGTGTTCGTCGTCGGCGCGATACTCGGATTCGTCGTCGGCGGCGGGCTCGTGACCGCGAAGTACGTGATGTTCGTCGTCGGCCTGCTCGCGTTCGGCTACGGCACGCTCCAGCTCCGGCCCGACCCGCCGTGGAGCACCGAGGAGGGCGAGGAGGGCGAGATCAAGATCGTCAAGGAGGAGCGGCCGTCGGGCACCGTGGTCAACAGCCGGGAGGAGACCGCGTTCCAGGCGGCGGTCCAGCGGATTCCGCCGCTACCGTGGTACTCGCTCCCGCCGGACGAGCGCATCTCGGTGGCGTTCAAGATCTTCCTGGCCGGGCTGGCGACGCTCGGGTGGTCGTTCGCGATGGAGGCGGTGTTCGGCGTCGTCGCGGCGGGCGCGGCGTGACGGGCGGGCCGGCGTCGCCCCTCACCCGATAACGGGCTCTTGCCCACCCAAGCAACAGGCTTTACCATCAGAAGGCCGTCAGACGGACACATGCCAGAGACTGGGGCCGGGGACGACGACCCGGACTACGCCGAGCAGATCGCAGCGAGCGCGGACGTCCACAAGGGCGCCTGGCAGCGCACCCTCGACGACATGCAGGCGATGGAGGAAGAGCTCGAGGAGGAGGGCTGGGACGTCGTGGCCGTCGGCGCCGGCCACACCGCGCCGACGAACCCCGACGCCGGCGAGACCGACCGGTGGGGGTTCGTCCACGTCATTCCGGACAACAAGGCCGAGCCCTTCGAGGCGGCGGTCGAGACCGGCGCGTTCCCGCAGTACCGGGTGTTCCGCAACGAGATGCAGGGCCGGGTCTTCATGCTCACCCAGCTGCTCGACCCCGAGTCCGAAACCGCCGTCCTCCTCGCGGGTAACTTCGAGATGCGCCACGCGCCCGGGCTGGTCAAGACGGCGCTGAAGGAGGGCGAGATGTACACCCACGTCCAGACGCTCGACGGCACCCACCGGGGGTCGTTCCGCCACGACGACGTCGAGAAGTTCTTCCCCGACCCGCACAAGTACACGGGCTACGAGGTCGAGTTCGACGGCGTGCTCGACGACGAGGAGTAATCACCGAGCGAGCCGGGCGTCGAACCGATTCTGATCCCCTTCTATCGATACGGTGTGACCCTTCGGACCGCCGACCCGCCGAGTCGAGCGTCGCGGGAACGCTCGGTTCGTAGACTACAAGGCGCCCCGCCCCGTATCGCGCGAACATGAAAGTCGGCGAAGCCATGACGCCCCGCTCGGAGGTCGTCACCGTGGAGCTTCCGGGCACCCGCGACGACGTACTGGAATATCTGCAGGAGCGGTCGTTCTCGTCCGTTCCCGTGGTCAAGAACAGCGGCGGGTCCGAGGAGTTCCGCGGCCTCATCTCGCGGGACGACCTCATCGAGAACCCCGACGAGGACCAGCTTGCGATGCTGATGCGGGAGGTCCCGACCACCACGCAGGACACCACCGTCGAGGAGGTCGCCGCGCTGATGGTCCGGGAGGGCGCCCGCCGGGTGCCGGTCGTCGACGGGGAGCTCGAGGGCATCGTCACCGTCACCGACGTGGTGCGGGCCGTCGCCGACGGCGACGCCGACGGCGACGAGTCGGTCGCCGACATCGCCTCCCGGGACGTCAACACCACCTACGTCGAGACGCCGCTGACCGTCGCCGAGCGCGAGCTCTACTACGCGAACCTCCCGTACGCCGTGGTGCTCGACGAGGAGGGCGAGATGGGCGGCGTGCTGACCGAGGTCGACATCATCGAGGTCGCCCGCGTGGTCGAAGGCGAGGACGACACCGGCGACTCCATCGCCGACGAGGACGACGACTGGAAGTGGGAGTCCATCAAGGCGGTCGGCAAGCGCTACCTGCCGACCCGGAACGTCGAGATCCCGACCGCGCCGGTCCGGGACTTCATGACCGCCGACGTGGTGACCGTCTCGGGCGAGAAGACCGCGAAGGACGCCGCCCAGACCATGCTCACCAACGACATCGAGCAGATTCCGCTGGTGCAGGGCGACGAGCTGGTGGGCATCGTGCGCGACATCAACCTGCTGGAGGCGATACGGTGACCCGCAACGACCTCGTGGAGCTGGCCAAGCGCCGGGGGTACTTCTTCCAGTCGGCCGGCGCCTACGGCGGCGTCTCGGGCTTCTACACCTACGGTCCCCAGGGCGCGACGCTCAAGCAGAACGTCGAGAACACCTGGCGCGAGCGGTTCCAGATCCGGGAGGGCCACCGCGAGATCGACGCCCCGACCGTGATGCCCGAGCCCGTCTTCGAGGCGTCGGGCCACCTCGACACCTTCGACGACATGCTGGTCGAGTGCCCCGAGTGCGGCGCGAGCCACCGGGCCGACCACCTCATCGAGGACAACACCGACATCGAGGAGGCCGAGAGCATTCCGATTCCGGAGGTCGAGGAGCTCATCCGGGAGCACGACCTCCAGTGCCCGAACTGCGGCGCCGCGCTGGCCGGCGAGCCGGTCGAGGAGTTCAACCTCATGTTCGAGACCAACATCGGTCCGGGCAGCTCCTCGCCGGGCTACCTCCGGCCCGAGACCGCCCAGGGCATCTTCGTCGAGTTCCCCCAGCTCGCCGAGTACGCCCGCAACCAGCTCCCGTTCGGCATCACTCAGATCGGCAAGGCGTACCGGAACGAAATCAGCCCCCGGAAGTCGATCGTCCGGGTCCGTGAGTTCACCCAGGCCGAGCTCGAGCACTTCATCGACCCCGAGGAGGACGAGCCCGAGCTCGACCGCGTGGCCGACGTGGATCTCAAGCTCTACCCCGCCGAGCAGCAGGAGAAGGCGGAGGGGACCGAGTACGTCCACAGGACCGTCGCCGAGGCGGTCGAGGAGGGTCTCGTCCACGAGTGGGTTGCCTACTACCTGGGCGTCGGCAAGCAGTGGTACGAGTCCATCGGCGTCGACATGGACCGGTTCCGGTTCCGCCAGCACCTCGGCGGCGAGCTCGCCCACTACGCCGCGGACTGCTGGGACGCCGAGGCCGAGGTCGACGGCGACTGGATCGAGATCACGGGCTACGCCTACCGGAGCGACTACGACCTCTCGAAGCACGACGAGTACTCCGACGACGACTTCACCGTCTTCAAGCAGTACGACGAGCCGAAGGTGGTCGAGCGCGCGACGGTCGACCCCGACATGAGCTACCTCGGCCCGGAGTTCGGCGGCGACGCGGCCGACGTGGCCGCGGAGCTCGAACTGCTGGCCGAGCGCGACCGAGCGGCGTTCGACGACGAGGAGGTGACCGTCGAGGTCGACGGCGAGGAGTACGCGATCCCGACCGAGAAGACCGGGTTCGCCGTCGAGGAGGTCAAGGAGAACGGCGAGCACGTCATGCCCCACGTCGTCGAACCCTCCATCGGCATCGACCGGGTCATCTACACCGTGCTCGACCACGCCTACGAGGAGGACGAGATCGAAGGCGAGGCCCGGAGCTACCTCGCGCTCGAGCCCGAGGTCGCGCCCACGTTCGTCGGCGTCTTCCCGCTGGTGAGCAAGGAGGGGATGGACGACCGCGCCCGCGAGATCGCCGACGACCTCCGGGCGGAGGGCTTCGACGTGAGCTACGACGACTCGGGCTCCATCGGTCGGCGCTACCGCCGCCAGGACGAGGTCGGCACGCCGTTCTGCGTCACGGTCGACGACGAGACCGACGACACCGTGACCCTTCGGGAGCGCGACTCGACCGACCAGGTCCGGGTCCCCATCGACGACCTGCCGGAGCTGCTCGCGGCCCTCCGCGAGGGCGAGACCACCTTCGCGGACCTCGACGCGCCCGCTCCCGAACAGTAACCGTGTCGCTCCACAGCGAGGTCAAGCGCCGGCTGGTCCACGTCGCCGGGACGGGGTACCCGGCGCTGTACCTGCTGGACCTCGCGTCCTACGACGAGTTGCGGCTCCTGCTGGTGGCGAGTGCGGTCGCCGCGCTGATCCTCGAGGTGATCCGGCTGTTCGTCGGCCTCGGCTGGCGGATATTCGACGAGCTCACCCGCGAGTACGAGCAGGACAACCTCGCGGGCTACGCCCTCTACATGTTCGGGATGACCGCGGCGGTGCTGGCGTTCGAGCCCCGGATAGCGATCCCCGCCATGCTGATGCTCACCATCGCCGACCCCGTCAGCGGGCTCGCGGGGTCGGGCGAGCTCGGCGTGAAGGCGACCCACACGCTGCTGCTGACGTTCGGTACCTGCCTGCTCATCACCAGCCTGTCGGGGCTCCCGCTGGTGACCGCCGCGCTCGGCGCGCTGGCCGCGACGCTGGCCGACGGGATGAAGCCCATCGTCGCGGGCTACGTCATCGACGACAACCTCACCATCCCGGTCGGGTCGGCGGTCGTGATGTACCTCGCGTTGCGGTACCTGCCGACCGCGGCGGCGTAGCTCCTTTCGGACGAAAGCGGAGGACGGCGAACGGGACCGATAGCGGTCAGGCCAGCGGGAACAGCGTCGAGAGGACGAGCACCGTCACCAGTCCCGTGACCGAGATGACGGTCGTAAGCACGGTCCAGGTCTTGAGCGTCTCGGCCTGGGTGAGCCCGCAGATCTCCTTGACCAGCCAGAACCCGCTGTCGGGGTACCACGAGCAGATGTTCCCGCCGGCGCCGATGGCCATCACGAGGTAGGCCGGGTTGACCGAGAGGCCGCCTGCGAGCGGCGCCATGATGCCGGCGGTCGTCAGCATCGCGACGGTGGCCGACCCCTGTGCGATCCGGACCGCGGCGGCGATGAGCCACGCCGTCACCAGCAGGCCGATGCCGATCTCCTCGAGACCGCCCGCGATGTAATCTCCGATGCCCGCCGTGGCCAGCATCGCGCCGAACGCGCCGCCCAGCGCAGTGATGGCCGCGATGTGCCCGCCGTTCTTGAGCGCCTCGATGAGCTCGTCGGTCCACGCGTTCTCCGAGAAGTTGCTGTAGCGGTAGAGCGTGGCGGCCGCCACCAGCGCGGCCGCGGTCAGCGCCACGTTGGGGTCGCCCCCGAACCGCGTGACGGGGCCGAGCGCCGAGCCCTCGCCGACGAGGTTGTTCACGATCGTGTTCGAGGCGACGAGCGCGACCGCGACGAAGATCGGCGCCAGCGATTCGAGAACGCCGGGGAGTTTGGCGGTCGAACGGTCGGCCACCTCCGCCAGCCCCTCCGCGTCGGTGCCCATCGCGTCGCGGAGCGGAATCTCCATCCGCCTGTTTATCCACCGACCGTACCCGATGCCGCCGACGAGCGCCGAGGGGACGGCGACGGCCAGTCCGACGCCGATAGTGAGAAGCAGGTTCGTTCCGGGAATCTCCTCGGCGACCGCCAGCGGACCGGGCGTCGGCGGGACGAACACGTGCGTCGTGGCCGCGCCGGCGCCGACGACGACGATGTACAGCGAGTAGTTGCTCCCGACCCGTGAACGCATCGAGCGTGCCAGCGGCGCCATCAGGTAGAACACGTTGTCGAAGAACACCGGCACCGCGAGGAGCGAACTGCTCCCCCAGAGCGCGAAGTCCGCGTTGTCCCGGCCGGTCACGCTCGTGAACCCCCGGACCACGCGCTCGGCCGCGCCGCTCTCCATCATCGACTTCCCGATGACGGCGGCCATCAGTATCGGGATACCGATGCCCGCCATCCCGTTACCGAACGCCGAGGCCATCTCGGACGGCACCTCGCCGGCCGGAATCTCCGGGGCGACGAGGCCGACGACCAGCGACGCGATGATGAGTCCGAAGACCGCAGGGAGATCGAAGTACGCTAGCAGTAGTATCACGGTAACTATGCCCACGATAAACGCAACCAACGGACTGTGTGGGTACGCCATTATAGTCCAGCCCGGATTTGCAGGTTCGCGCCCTAATAATTGACTACTGCGAGATATGTTAATGTTTGTTCGGTGGAGACCAATTCTGACGTCTTTCAGCCGTTATAGCAGTTATTCTCCCGTTGTTCCCTAACCCCCAATATAATTAATTGTAGTTATGGATGTAGTTCGTCGCCATCCGGGTTCACCTGACGGAGGAGGAGGAGGAGGAGGAGGAAGTGAGTCTGCGGTGGTGCGGGACCACGTGTCGGGTCTGAGTCGCGTCGAGACGGCCGACGCGCAGTGACGACTGCGGCGACGGCCCGAGTTTTACTTTCACCCCGATAGCCGAACCCTTTAATCGGAGGACGACCAACCCCCGGGGTGAATGGCGACGACCGGGGACCAGCAGTACGTGGACCACGAACTCCTCGTCCCGGAGTTCATCGAGCGGCGGATGTACCAGCTCCAGCTCGCGGGGTCGGCCAAGGACCGCAACACCCTGGTCTGCCTGCCGACCGGGCTGGGGAAGACGACCGTGAGCCTGCTGGTCACCGCCGAGCGGCTGGCCGACGTCGGCGGCAAGAGCCTGCTGCTCGCGCCGACCAAGCCCCTGGTCCAGCAGCACGCCGACTTCTACCGCGAGGCCCTCGAGATCGACGACGAGGACATCGTGGTGTTCACCGGCGAGGTCCGGCCCGACGAGCGCACCGAGCTCTGGCGGAGCGCGCGCATCGTCATCGCGACTCCCCAGGTCGTCGAGAACGACCTGGTCGGCAGCCGCATCGACCTCGGTCCCGTGACCCACGTCACCTTCGACGAGTGCCACCGCGCGACCGGCGACTACGCCTACAACTACATCGCCGAGCGCTACCACCAGGACGCCGACAACCCCCTCGTCACCGGGATGAGCGCGTCGCCCGGCGGCGACGAGGAGGAGATCCTGGAGGTCTGCGAGAACCTCGGCATCCGGAACGTCGAGGTGATGACCGAGGAGGACTCGGACGTCGACGAGTTCACCCACGACACCGACGTCGAGTGGGAGCGGGTCGAACTCCCCGACGACGTCCTCGAGATCCGCGACGCGCTGAACGACGTGGTGGAGGACCGCCTGGAGAAGCTGAAGGAGCTGGGCATCACCCGCAAGACCAGCGCCGACCTCTCGGAGACCGATATCAAGAAGATGCGCGCGGAGCTCCAGCAGCTCATCGACAACGACCAGTCGGAGGGGTACAAGGGGATGTCGGCGCTGGCCGAGATCCGGAAGCTCCGGACCGCGGTGACCTACGTCGAGACCCAGAGCGTCGAGGCCCTCCGGCGGTACTTCGAGCGCCAGCGCAACGCCGCCCGGTCGTCGGGCGCGTCGAAGGCCAGCCAGCGGTTCGTCTCCGAACCCAAGGTCAAGGAGGCGATGCGCCGGGCCGAGGAGTACGACGGGCTCCACCCGAAGTACTCCCGTGCCCGGATGCGCATCGCCGAGACGCTGGGCATCGAGAACGGCGAGCGCGTCATCGTGTTCACCGAGTCCCGCGACACCGCCGAAGCCCTCACGGAGTTCCTGGGCCAGCACTTCGACGCCCAGCGGTTCGTCGGCCAGGGCGACAAGGAGGGCAGCGACGGGATGACCCAGACCGAACAGCAGGACGTCCTCGACCGGTTCCGGGCCGGCGACTTCGAGGTGCTGGTGTCGACCTCCGTCGCCGAGGAGGGTCTCGACGTGCCCGAGGTCGACCTCGTGCTGTTCTACGAGCCGGTGCCGACCGCCATCCGGTCGATCCAGCGCAAGGGCCGGACCGGCCGGCAGGCGAAGGGCCGGGTCGCGGTCCTGCTCGCCGAGGACACCCGCGACGAGGCGTACTTCTGGATCTCCCGGCGCCGCGAGAGCGAGATGGAGGACGAGCTCCGGAAGCTCAAGGGCGTCGCCGACGAGGTCGAGGAGGAGCTCGACGACTCCCAGCGACGGCTCGGCGACTTCGGCGCGCCGGGCGGCGATGACGGCGGCTCCAGCGAGGTCGAACACGGCCTCCAGTCGTTCGGCCCGGACGACGGGGACGCCGAGCCGGACGACGACTCGACAGACGCAGGGGAGGGTCCCGACCACGACAGCGACGAAGAAGCCGCCGAGACTCCGGACATCGAGGCCTCGAACATCGAAACCGCCGCGGACGCGGAAACGACCGCGACCCCCGACGAGACCGACGAGTCCGAAGAGGGCGTGGTCGCGACCGCCGAACCGGACGGCGAGACGGTCGAGATCGTGGCCGACCAGCGCGAGCTCGACTCGACCATCGCGCGGGACCTCTCGACCCGCGAGGGCGTCGAGACCCGCCTTGAGACCCTCTCGGTCGGCGACTACGTGCTGAGCGACCGGGTGGTGGTCGAGCGCAAATCGGTGAGCGACTTCCTCGACACGCTGACCGGCGGCGACCGGTCGCTGTTCGAGCAGCTGGGCGACGCGACCCGCCACTACGCCCGGCCGGTGCTGGTGCTGGAGGGCGAGGGCCTCTACGAGGAGCGCAACGTCCACCCCAACGCGGTCCGGGGCGCCTTGGCGTCGTTAGCGGTCGACTTCGGCGCGAGCGTGCTCCGGACGACCGACGAGGCCGACACCGCCGACCTTCTGGAGGTCATCGCGACCCGCGAGCAGGAGAACGAGGACCGCGAGGTGTCGGTCCACGGCGAGAAGCAGAGCAAGACGCTGGCCGAGCAGCAGGAGTACGTCGTCTCCTCCATCGCCGACATCGGACCGGTGACCGCGCGGTCGCTGCTCGAGGAGTTCAGGACCGTCGAGGCCGTGATGACGGCCCGGGAGGACGACCTGCTCGACGTTCAAGGCGTCGGTGAAGTGACCGCCGAGCGCATCCGCGAGGTCGTCGGCAGCGAGTACGACCGGTAGCGCGACGTTTGCTGGCTGAACCGTCGTGAACTTCCGGCGGAACCCCGCGTTTCCGCCGGGCGTTTTGGCGGTTACGGCGTGCGAAACAGACGCTTACTTTCGGGTAGGCGCCGTTTAACGCGGCCTTTTCCGGCGAAACTGAGGAGAACGGCCGGGGTGTCTTAAGCCTGCTGGGCATCTCCGTTAGTAACAGAGTAAATGAGATACGAACACCCTTCCACCGAGCGTCGTGGGGAACGCGCGGAGTCGCTCTACGGCGACTCCGAATCCGAGACCGACGGGGTACGCGACGAGCGGGTACTGTACGGCGAACCCCGCCACGAGGCCGAGCGCGACCGCGACGAGCAGACGCTGTACGGCGAGCCCCAGCACGAGACCCGGGACGACGACCGGGAGCTCCCCGACCCGGAGCTGCTGTTCGTCCGGATGCGGGCTCGGGCCGCCGGGCCGGCCGTGTTCCCCGAGCGCTCGCGGCCGGAGTCGCCGGCGACGAGCGCTACGGAACGATAGTCACCGGCACCGCCTCTTCTTCGACGACCGTGTGCGCGGCGCTCCCGAGGATGGCCCGGTCGATAGTGCCGCTGCCGTGGTGTCCCATGACGACGTGGTCGTAGCCCCGCTCCTCGACGAGTTCGAGGATGTCGGCGCCGATCCGGTCGGCGGGCCGGAACGACAGCTCCACGTCGGTCGACACCTCCGGCTCGCAGTCGAGGTCGGTCCCCGCGAGCCGTTCGCGGGCGCGTTCGAGGATATCGTCGGTGGCGTCGGTCTCGTTGTCGGTGAAGTGGACGACGTGGAGCGTCGCCTCGAACCGGCGGGCGAACTCGATGGCGAAGTCGAGCGCGCGGAAGCTACACTCCGAGCCGTCGATGGGAACCAGAATTTCCATGGTCGGTGATAGGGTGGCTGCGAGTTAACAGTTCTCCCGTGGAGGCGGGTCGAGATCCGTCCGGAGAGTGAATCGGTAGTTCGTCCGAGAGCGAATCAGCGAGTTGACGGGGTGAGTCAGCGGTCCGCCCGGTCGAGCGCGGCGAGCGCCTCGGCGGCCTCGCGGGTGGCCGCGAGCAGGTCGCGGGCGCGGGCGACGTCGTCGGTCTGCTCGGCCTGGCGCGCGAGAGCCGAGAGCTTCCGGACCAGCGACTCGCGAGCGGTCGCGAGGTCGCCGCCGCCGGACGCGGCCGCGTCGGGCGAGGCCGCCGAGTGGCCGTGGACGTGGTCGCGGCCGGCCTCGGTTCCGGCGCCGCGGTCGCGCGCGGAGCGCCGGGAGCCCCGCCCACGACGGTCGTCGGCCGGTCGATCCCGGACCGACTCGCGGCGGCCGCGGGCCGGTTCCCCGCGACGGTCGTCGCCGGATTGCGACGGCGGACTGCGCACGTCCGACCGGTCGACGTGCCGGTCGCCGACCCGGACGCCCTCGATCTCGACGCGGGGTTGGTCGTCGGCGTCGCCGGCCTGCTCGCTCGGTTGCGAGTCGCCGGTGGCTTCGGCGGGTACGGCATCGTCGTCGGCACTCAAATCCGGGTCGGGGCCGGCCTGGGCTTGCGCCGCGTCCTCGGCGGACTGGCCCGACGCTTCGGCGGACCGGCCGGCCGACTCGGCGGGCTGGCCGGACTGGTCGACGCCCTCGCCGTTCTGCTGTTGGGCCTGGGCCTGCGCGTCGGCCTCGTGCTGGCAGGTCGGGCAGAACTCCTGGCCGTCGTAGCGGAAGATGGGGTCGCCACAGCGGTCGCAGTGCTTGCCCGTCATGGTCGCGCCCTGGAGCAGGAGCTCGCTCATCCGGCGCGTGTTCTCCCGGTCCTTCTGGTCCTGCTCGTACTTCTCCCGGAGTTTCTCGCGCTCGGCCTCCTTGTCGAAGCCTGAGTCGTCGCTGCTCATGTACGTGAGAAGGCGTTCCGTCCCGAAAAGTCTCCGGTCTCGCGACCCGGGCGGCCGGCGGGGGCTAGCGCAGTGGATTCCGCCGGATTTTCGACTGTCGTCGAACGAGCGAAACGTCGCGCGACGTCTTACGGGGTCGGTATTCGGGGGTTCCGAAGCGCTTAACCGAATAGCGGGAGGGGTTTTACGTGGTATGACGAAAATCAGCGTGGTCGGCGCGGCCGGAACCGTCGGGGCCGCGGCGGCGTACAACATCGCGCTCCGGGACATCGCGGACGAACTGGTGCTCGTGGACATCCCGGACAAGGAGGAGGACACCGTCGGCCAGGCGGCCGACGTGAACCACGGCGCGGCGTACGACGCCAACACGGTCGTCCGGCAGGGCGGCTACGAGGCCACCGAGGGCTCGGACGTGGTCGTCATCACCGCCGGCATCCCGCGCCAGCCCGGCCAGACCCGCATCGACCTCGCGGGCGACAACGCGCCCATCATGGAGGACATCGGCTCCTCCGTCGCGGAGTACAACGACGACTTCGTGACCGTCACGACCTCGAACCCGGTCGACCTGCTCAACCGCCACCTCTACGAGACCGGCGAGCGGTCGCGCGAGAAGGTCGTCGGCTTCGGCGGCCGGCTCGACTCCGCGCGGTTCCGCTACGTCCTCAGCCAGCGCTTCGACGAGCCCGTGCGGAACGTCGAGGCGACCATCCTGGGCGAGCACGGCGACGCCCAGGTCCCGGTGTTCTCGAAGGTCCGCGCCAACGGCAAGGACCCCGAGTTCAGCGACGCCGAGAAGGAGGAGATCCTCGAGGAGCTCCAGCAGAGCGCGATGAACGTCATCGAGAAGAAGGGCGCGACCGAGTGGGGTCCCGCCACCGGCGTCGGCCACATGGTCGAGGCCATCGTTCGGAACACCGGCGAGGTCATCCCGGGCTCCCTCAAGCTCGAGGGCGAGTACGGCCACGACGACGTGGCGCTGGGCGTCCCGCTGAAGCTCGGCGCGAACGGCGTCGAGGAGGTCGTCGAGTGGGACCTGACCGAGTTCGAGCGCGAGCAGCTCGGCGAGGCCGCCGACAAGCTCTCCGAGCAGTACGACGAGATCGCGTAACGACGATATCGCGTCGCGAGTTCCGAATCGGCCTTTTTCTGGGCGAGTGTCTCCGGCGAGTCGAGTGCGAGCACCTCGACTGACGTTGTTCTGGTTCGCGATTATGGACCAGTTTACCTGCGGTGGGACTGAAAGGGGCCGTCCGGTCGCGGGCCGGAGGCCCGTGGTCGTCTGACCGACCCCTATCCGAAGGCGAGCGAAGCGAGCCGAGGATATGTCGGTCAGTGACCGCGACCGGGCGGGGGCTTTCGAGACCGAACTGACCACGCTTCTGTTGGCGCTGAACCCGGGTTGACCATCACAATCACACATCCTGACCCGACAGTTTAAACCAGAAGACGCGCCAAGGGCGGGGTAATGACTACTTTCGTCTCCCGCGGGCGGTGGTCGGCGTGACCGTCGCCATCGACGACATCCCCGACCTGCCCGACGGCGTGGCCGACCACTTCCGCGAGCAGGGCATCGAGGAGCTCTACCCGCCCCAGGGCGAGGCGGTCGAGGCCGGCGTCGCCGACGGCGAGAGCGTGGTCGCCAGCGTCCCGACCGCCAGCGGCAAGACCCTCATCGCCGAACTGGCGATGCTGACCAGCGTCGCCCGCGGCGGGAAGGCCCTCTACATCGTCCCGCTCCGCGCGCTCGCCAGCGAGAAGAAGGCGGAGTTCGAGGAGTTCGAGCAGTACGGAATCGAGGTGGGAGTCTCGACCGGCAACTACGACAGCGACGGCGACTGGCTGGCCCAGAAGGACATCATCGTCGCGACCAGCGAGAAGGTCGACTCGCTCGTCCGGAACGGCGCCCAGTGGGTCGACGACCTGACCTGCGTGGTCGCCGACGAGGTCCACCTGGTCGACTCGAAGAACCGCGGGCCCACGCTGGAGGTCACCCTCGCGAAGCTCCGGAAGCTCAACGAGAACCTCCAGACGGTCGCGCTCTCGGCCACGGTCGGCAACGCCGGGGAGATCGCCGAGTGGCTCGACGCCACCCTCGTCGACTCGACGTGGCGACCCATCGACCTCCAGAAGGGCGTCCTCTACGGGCAGGCGCTCCACCTCGACGACGGGTCGAAGAAGCAGATATCCAGAGGCAACGAGAAGGCCACCGCCGCGCTGGTCGAGGACACCCTCTCCGACGAGGGCTCCTCGCTGGTGTTCGTCAACTCCCGGCGCAACGCCGAGGCCGCGGCCCGGCGGCTCGGCGACGTGACCCGCGACTACCTCGCGCCCGAGGAGCGCCAGGAGCTCGCCGACGTCGCCGCCGAGATCCGGGACGCCAGCGACACCCAGACAAGTGACGACCTGGCCGACGCCGTCGAGAAGGGCGCGGCGTTCCACCACGCCGGGCTCTCCTCGCGGAGCCGCGAGCTGGTCGAGGACGCCTTCCGCGACCGGCTCGTGAAGGTCATCTCGGCGACGCCGACCCTGGCGGCGGGGGTCAACACGCCCTCCCGCCGGGTCATCGTCCGGGACTGGCGGCGCTACGACGGCGACGTCGGCGGGATGCAGCCCCTGGACGTGCTGGAGGTCCACCAGATGTTCGGGCGGGCCGGCCGGCCCGGGCTCGACCCCTACGGCGAGGCGGTGCTCATCGCGAACAGCCACGACGAGCTCGACGAGCTGTTCGACCGCTACGTCTGGGCCGACCCCGAGCCGGTCAGGTCGAAGCTCGCGGCCGAGCCCGCGCTCCGGACCCACATCCTCGCGACCGTCGCCTCCGGATTCGCCGACTCCGAGGACGAACTGGTCTCGTTCCTCGAGCGCACGCTCTACGCGACCCAGACCGACGAGACCGGCCGGCTCGAAACGGTGACCCAGAACGTGCTGGAGTACCTCGAGCGCAACGAGTTCCTCGAACGCGAGGACGGTGGATTGCGCGCAACGGGGCTCGGCCACCGCGTCTCGCAGCTGTACGTCGACCCGATGAGCGCCGCGGAGATCATCGACGGCATCCGATCGGCCGACGACCGGCCCACCGCGTTCGGCCTCTTCCACCTGGTCGCGCGCACCCCCGACATGTACGAGCTCTACCTCCGGTCGGGCGACCGCGAGGAGTACACCGAGCTCGCCTACGAGCGCGAGTCGGAGTTCCTCGGGTCGATGCCCTCGGAGTTCGAGGACCACGCGTTCGAGGACTGGCTGTCGGCGCTCAAGACCGCCCGGCTGCTCGAGGACTGGGCCTCGGAGCTCGACGAGGACCAGATCACCGACCGGTACGGCGTCGGGCCGGGCGACATCCGCGGCAAGGTCGAGACCGCCGAGTGGCTGCTCAACGCGGCCGAGCGGCTCGCGGGCGAGCTCGGGCTGGACTCCGGACCGGCGATTCGAGAGGCCAAGAAGCGCGTCGAGTACGGCGTCGAGGAGGAGCTGCTCGACCTCGCCGGCGTCAGGAACGTCGGCCGCAAGCGCGCCCGCCGGCTCTACGAGGCGGGCATCGAGTCCCGGGCCGACCTCCGGGACGCCGACAAGTCGGTCGTGCTCGGCGCGCTCCGGGGGCGCCGGAAGACCGCCGAGTCCATCCTCGAGAACGTCGGCCGGAAGGACCCCGAGCTGACCGGCGTGGAGGCCGACGGCGATGCGAGCGCCGAAGCTGCGAGTGCCTCTGGAGACGCGGACGACAGCGACGGCCAGCAGAGCCTCGGTGACTTCGAATGAGCCGCGAACCCGGAGGGGCGAAGCGATGAGAGTCGTCGGCGGTCGCGCCGCCGTCCCGGACCTCGACGACTTCCTCGCGGACCTCGGCGCCGTCGGCGACGAGTTCGACTGCGCGGTCCAGGCGTTCGACGCCGACTACGTCCTCGGCCGCGACCACCTCCGGGCGGCGGTCGAACGCGCCGACCGGGCGTTCGAACGGGGCGAGAACGTCGCCCGCGAGCGGCCGGTCGAGATACTGCTGTACGCCGCGGGGCGGCGCCAGATCAACCGAGCGCTCCGGATGGGCGTCGCCGAAGGCGAGTCGGACGTGGTCGTCGTCGTCCACTCGCCCGCGGGCGACGCGGCGGCCGAGCGGGCGGCCGCAGAGAAGGTCTGCGACCTGCTCGGGGGAGGGGCTTCCTCGTCAGGGCCGGCGGACGCGGAGGCGGACCCGGACCAGCTCGCCGCCGACCGCATCGACCGCGAGGCTGTCGCGACGTTCTTCGACGTGAGCGAGGCCGAGCTCGCGGCGACGGACGCGACGCTCGCCGACCTCGTGCGCGAGCGGGTGGCCCTGCTCGACGTGGAGAAGTAGCGCGCGGGCGCGGTGGTGAAAGGCCGACGGTACGCGGCCCGACAGCCAGCAGGGTTACGGACGTCAGGACCGAACCCGCAGACATGAGCGGTGACCCAGACCCCGAGCGCGAGCAGCGACACGCCCGCGAGCGCCAGCGCGAGCGGACCGAGCGCGTCGAGGACATGCTCGGCGAGGCCGGCGAGATGCTCGGCGAACACAAGTACCCCGCGACGAGCGAGGAACTGGCGACCGAGTACGGCGACCAGCCCCTGGACCTCCAGAACGAGACCGAGAGCCTCGGCAGCGTCTTCGACCGGCTGGTCGACGAGCGATTCGATTCGGCCGACGAGGCCCGCGAGGCGGTGTACGACGAGATCAGCGGCGAGGCCGGCGGCCCCGAGGAGTACAACGACCAGCGCGACCTGGCCGAGCTCGACGCGGAAGCGGCCGACGAGGAGTCGAACGTGAACTCGAACTGAGCCGCGCCAGCCGAGTTCCACTCGAAACGAAGGGGTTAAATGTGGTGACGGCGGCGGAGCCCGAGGAGTGATTTATGTGGTCCAGTTCGGACCGGGCGACTCGCTTCGTCGTTTCACTGGCCGGGCCTTTGTTCTTCCGGTCCTGAATCGGCCGCTTCGTTTGGTGAGCACGACTTCGACCTGCTCGGCCGAGCGAGGGCGACGACGAGAGCGCGGTCGCGGCGGCGGAGTTCGACGGCGAAGCCGAGTGAATCAACCGGAGAGCGGCCCTCCGGAGCGTTTCATCTCGGTGAAACGTCTCGGACGGACGTGAAACAGTCGCAACGGTAACGGGGAGTTTAGCCGGCGGGGTGTATCCGGTGAGGCGTGGTGGTCTATCAGTTGGAATGTAGAGACTGCGGAGAGTTGCGCCTCGGCAGGGAAACCGACGAGGGCATCCGGCCCGTCCGAGACGAGTGCCCGAAGTGCGGTTGCTCGGAATTTGACGTCGTCGCCTACGACTCCGAGGAGTGACCTGCCGCAAACGGACGCGATCACCACGCATCTCTTTTATTCGAACCTCGCCGCGGGCCGACCGCGCTCCGAGAGTGCTACTCGGTACCACGGCCCGAAGAAATATACACGCGCCCATCCCCAATCGAGTGGGGGTCAACGCTCCCGATTCCGGAGCACCTATGGTAGAAACTGTTAGTCTCGAGACCGCGAAGGAAGTCATCGACGCGTGCGAACAGCAAGCCGAGGAGATCGACAACCCGATGGTGATCACGGTCGCCAACTCGGAGGGCAACCTGATCGCCCAGCACCGGATGGACGACGCCTGGCTCGCGTCCGTCGACATCTCCAAGAACAAGGCGTTCACGGCCGCCTCGCTGGACATGCCGACCCACGAACTGGCCGAGCCCTCCGAACCCGGCAACTCCCTGTACGGACTCCAGAACACCAACGAGGGCCGGATGGTGATCTTCGGCGGCGGCTACCCGCTCGAACGGGGCGGCGACATCGTCGGCGCGCTCGGCGTCAGCGGCGGCCAGGTCGAGCAGGACATGGAGGTCGCGGAGGCCGGCGTCGACGCGTTCGAGAACATGACCGAATAGCACTCGACGCCGCTCCTCGCCGGATTTCTTCCCGTCGATTCTCCGCTCGGCGATGACGGCGAAGTGGACGATTTTCAATTCAAGAAGACATAGTTAATCAGGTATTGTTCGTTCGCTCCCATGTCGATACGTTTATCGATTAGATTTATGAAAATGGGCCCGGTCTGGGTAGTGGGGGACTGTTAGCTAATGTCTATGAAAGGCGTCGTGTTCCAGGGGGAACACGATGTCGCGGTCGAAGAGGTCGACGAACCGGAGATCGAACACCCGAACGACATCGTGGTCGACATCACCACCACCGCCATCTGCGGGTCCGACCTCCACATGTACGAGGGGCGGACCGACGCGGAGCCGGGGCTGGTGTTCGGCCACGAGAACCTGGGCATCGTCGAGCAGGTCGGCGAGGGCGTGAGCACGCTCAGCGAGGGCGACCGCGTCGTCATGCCGTTCAACGTCGCCTGCGGGTTCTGCGAGAACTGCGAGGAGGGGTACACCGGCTTCTGTACCAACGTCAACCCCGGCTTCGCCGGCGGCGCGTACGGCTACGTCGCGATGGGGCCGTACCAGGGCGGTCAGGCCGAGAAACTCCGGGTCCCGTACGCCGACTTCAACGCGCTCAAGCTGCCGCCGGGCGACGAGCACGAGGACGCGTTCGCGATGCTGGCGGACATCTTCCCGACCGGCTGGCACGGGACCGAGCTCGCGAACCTCCAGCCCGGCGACTCGGTCGCCATCTTCGGCGCCGGCCCGGTCGGGCTGATGGCGGCCTACAGCGCCGACATCAAGGGCGCCTCGGAGATTTACGTGGTCGACCGCGTCCCGAGCCGGCTCGAGCTGGCCAAGGAGCACTGCGACGCCAAGCCCATCAACTTCGAGGAGGCCGACCCGGTCGAGCAGATCAAGGACGCCCACGGCGGCGGCGTCGACAAGGGGGTCGACGCGGTGGGGTACCAGGCGGTCGACGACGACAAGCAGGGCGACGACGCCTACGACCCCGCCCGCGAGAACCCGGCGCTGGTGCTCAACCAGCTCATCCAGACCGTCCGCCCGACCGGCCAGATCGGGGTCGTCGGGCTGTACGTGCCCTCGGACCCGGGCGCGCCCGACGAGATGGCTGCCCAGGGCCGGCTCGGCATCGACTTCGGGAAGCTGTTCGAGAAGGGCCAGCGGTTCGGCACCGGCCAGTGCAACGTGAAGGACTACAACCGCGAGCTCCGCGACCTCATCATCGAGGGCCGGGCCGACCCGTCGTGGGTCGTCTCCCACCGGGTCGGGCTCGACGAGGCGCCCGAGATGTACGAGCGGTTTGACGAGCGCGAGGAGGGCGTGACGAAGGTCCTGCTGGAGCCGTAGCGGATTCGAGGCGCGAACTTTTTTCGGGCTAGATGCGGTGCCACTCCTGGGGATGCTCCTCGCGGACGTGGTCGTGGTACGCCTCCACCACCTCGGGGTGGGACGAACTGATCATCTGCCAATCGCAGCGCCGACAGCGCGCGCGTGCCATACGGGGACCGGGAATCCCCGTGTAATAATCCTTCCCCCGAGCGGAAAATAAACGGGACGAGTCGGAATCGGTTCGGGAGCGTCGCGCCGCCGAACGACCTCGCCGTCCGATGCGCGGACTCCGGCGCCCGTTACGTGTACTCGTCCGGACTCGCCTCGAAGAACTCCTTGCACTTCGCGGACTCGAAGTGGTACTCCTCCCCGTCGTACTCGGCGCCGGCCGTCGGGACGGTGTCGTTGATCCGCGAGTCGCATACGGGACAGTGCTCTACCATACCCGGTGTGAGACACAGTCGCAACGCGGTTAACTGCTACGGCGCCCGGTCCCCGACGGCGGACGACCACGGAGACGAGATCGGGTCCCGCGAGCACCGAATCTGGGGCTCAGGCGACCGCCTGCGAGAGGGTCATCCGGTAGTAGCGACCGTCGAAGTAGACGTAGCGGTGCCGGGTCCCTTCGCCGCCGACATCGGTGTACGTATCGCCGTCATCGGCGGTCCCGATTTCGACCGCGTACCCGCACCGGCGCAGCAAACCCGCGAACGCGTCCGAGAGCGGGACTTCCTCGTTATGACTGTCGTGCTCGTCGTCGAGGGCCTCGCGGACGAGTTCGGCCTGGGCGTCCGGGAGCGGCTGGTCCTCGAGGTCGCCGTCGAGGACGGTGTCGCGAGCGTAGGCGTCGAACGCCTGGGGGGAGTCTGCGACCGCCGTTGTCGCGACGGCGTACTCGTCCTCGGTCACGGTACGTTTCTCGACGACGAGTTCGACCACGCTCCCGCCGTGCCTGACGTATCGGTGGTCGGAGTCAGGGATCAGTGCGCTCTCCGAAGCGTTCGCGCCGCGGAGGACGTAAAAGCGTTCGTCGCCACCGCCGGACGCCACGGTGTGGAAGGCGACGGCCTGCTTGACCGCGGAACGGTCGCTGCGGGGGAACGCCGTGAGGTTAACGGCGTCCACGGGCAACTCGTCGTCGGGAACCGGGCGCCCGCGGACGGTGAAGCGTCGCACGTCCTTCCGCTCGCCGGTCCGCTCGGCGGTGACGCGGTAGTACGTGCCGTTCCACGCGGCGTACGCGTCGCCGTCGTCACCGAACGGCGTCCACCCGTACGTGGACGCATCGCCGTCGGTGGCGGCGTCGCGCAGCACCGCCCGCTGTCCCGCGGACTGCTCGTCGGGTCTGACAGCCAGGCTCGCACCGAAGTCGGTGCCGATATCGTGGAACGAGAGATAGTACCACGGCCCGCCCCTGTTTCCGTAGCACCCCGCGAGCAGCGACGTGCCGATACCGACGGCAGTCGAGAGGAAGTGTCGGCGGTTCATTACGAGCGGAATCGGAGACGGGCCGTGAATACTTTCTGCTAGAGTTCGACCGACTGCCCGCTATAACGGTCGAAGCGAAGACGCTACTACCGGCTCGTTGCGCAGAAGGGGTTCGACAGTTCGGCGGTTGTTGTGATTACGAGGTGACGCGAGCGATCGAGAACCGGGAGAATAGTCCCACCAGGATTCGAACCTGGGTCGAAGCCCCCAGAAGGCTTCAGGATTGGCCACTACCCCATGGGACTCTGCACTCACCGGTACACGCCGGGGGATTGTAAGCGTTGCGCGTTCGCCCTCCTGCGATACTCGTTCGCACACACGTCCGGAAGTCGATCGGTGGTGGTCCCCGCACCGTCGCGCGAGATTCGCCGGTAGTGCATAAACCAACACCTACTTGGCCGGGAAGTGCGCACATTCGTGCGTGTACATCGGACGATTCCTGGTCGTCGGCCCGCGAGTCGCGGCCTACCGCGTCTCGTCGCGGTCGTTTCCGAATCGGCAGGTCGTCGAGCGCGACGACGCGCTGACCGTCGCGCCGACCGACGACGCGCCCGAGACCGACAACCCCTACATCTCGTACAACTGCGTCAGGACCGCCGGCGACGCCGCGGTCGTCGGCAACGGCTCGCACGTCGACCCCATCACCGAGAAGCTCGGTCTGGGCTACCCGGCTCGCGACGCGCTCGCCGAGAGCCTGCTCGCGCTCGACTACGAGAAGGACGACTACGACACGCCGCGTATCGCCGGCGTCGTAGACGAGGACGCGGCGTTCGTCGGCACCGTCCGGCGGGACGCGCTGCTGGTCCGGGCGGTCGACGAGCCGACGCTGGTCGCGACCTACGAGCGAGACGCGCCCGGGCCGTTCGACTTCGCGGCCGAGACCGCCGCCGAGGCCGCCAGCGAGGCCTACGACCTCGACTTCGAGCACGCGGTCTGCGCCGCGGGGGTCGCCCGCACCGACGGCGGGTTCGAGTTCGCCGTCGAGAACGGCGACTGAGCCCGAAGTACGGACGGCGCGTCCTCGGGAACCGGAGTTAAGTTCCGGGCGCCGCAACGTGACGCCATGCGAATCGGCGTGCTCTCCGACGTCCACTCGAACAGCGTCGCGTTCGAGGCCGTCCTCGCGGACATGCCCGACGTGGACGGCCTCGTCTGCGCCGGCGACGTGGTGGGGTACAATCCGTGGCCCGCGGAGTGCCTGGAAACGATCCGCGAGCGCGGCATCCCGACCGTGATGGGCAACCACGACCGCGCGGTCGCCTCCGGCACCGCGTTCCGGTTCAACCAGATGGCGAAGGCCGGCGTCGAACTCGCCCGCGAGCGCCTCTCGGACGACCAGCTCGACTGGCTGGCCGACCTCCCCGACGAGCGCCGCGAGTTCGACGACCGGGTGAAGGTCGTCCACGGCCACCCCGACGACCCCGACCACTACACCATGCCCGAGGAGTTCTCTGCCGACCTGCTGGGCGACGAGGACGTGCTGGTGATGGGCCACACTCACGTCCAGCACGCCGAGGAGTACGCCGGGGGCGTCGTGCTCAACCCCGGCAGCGTGGGCCAGCCCCGCGACGGCGACCCCCGGGCGGCCTACGCGGTGCTGGACCTCGACGACCTCTCGGTCGACCAGCGTCGGGTCGAGTACGACGTCGACGCCGTCCGATCGGAAGTCGAGGCGGTCGGCCTGCCGAGCAGGATCGGGACGCGACTCGAACGCGGGCAGTGACGCCGGAGCGGCCCGATGAAGAGGACTCACTCGGTGCAGACGGCCGCTGACTCCGGCAGGGATTAGGGGCTGCCCGCCCAAGCTCGAGCCATGCGAATCGAGTTCGACCGTGACACCTGCACCGGGATGTTCCAGTGCACCGCCGAGTGGGACGCCTTCGAGGAGAACCGCGACGACGGCAAGGCCGACCTCCGTGGCGCCGAAGAGGACGAGAAGGACGTGTTCGTTCGCGAGGTCCCCGACGACGCCGAGTTCGACGCGAAGATGGCCGCCCGGGTCTGTCCGGTCGACGCAATCGCGGTGTACGACGACGACGGCGAACAGCTGATTCCCTGACTCCGTCTCGAATGGGGAAAGTTCATCTCGAAGGGCGAAGGGCCCATCTCGAAAGGTGAAGGAGTCCCGCGGCGTCGGCGGTTCCAGGCGAAATCAAGGGGTTGCGATGGGATAGCCGACGCGTCCGGTGAACGGCAACCAGCCGTCGACGTCCGGAGCAGAGTTGGAACGACAGACGACAGGTAGCCCGTGGGAGGACGTCGCAAGTACCGGAAGGCGAGGATGCGACAGGACAGCGGTCGACGGTGGGGCTACGACGGACTGCGATAACGCACCGCGTCGACGAACGGATTGGGCGCGCCGGGGTCGGACGTCCCCGACGTTTCGACTGGACGCGGTCGCTTCCGGTCGAATCGGATGGCGGTCGCTTCCGGTCGAACCCGTCGACGGTGCCTCGGGAAAAGTGAGTCGAACGCGGACCGCGGTTTCACTCCGTCGTCTCGTCCTCGACGCCGTCCTCGTCGTCGGCGTCGGGGTAGAGCTGTTCCTCCCAGCCTTGTGCGCCCCCGCGCACGCCCCAGTAGTCGCTCATGGTGGACCGGTTGGAACCTAGCGGTCGAGTACTAAAATCGTTGCGGAGACCGCGAAATAGTATGCGAGAGCGTCGCATACGCCGATGTCGCGGCCGTCAGTCGAAGGTCTTCTCGGCCCACTTGACCGCGTACGCCGGGCCATGGTCGCGGTACGCCTCGGTGTCGAGCGCGGCGAACGGCGCGGGGAGTTCGAGGCCGTGCTTGACCGCGGCGCAGGCGAACTCCGCGGCGTCCGCGAAGTCGGTCTCGTCGCGGGCCATGGAGGCGGGCAGGCCCTCCAGTCGGGGTTCGATGCGCTCGCCGGCGTCCTGCCAGGCCGCGAACAGTCGGGGACGCTCGTCGTCCCAGCCGGCGAACGCCTCGCGGGTGTGGAGGCCGCGGTAGGCGTCGTACAGCGCGGCCGCGATCTGGTAGACGCTCCCGCCGTCGAACGGGAGCGCGGCGTCGAGGTCGACGTACCGGTCCTCGAAGAACCCGAGGAAGTGCTCGGGGAGGTCGGTGCCGATCTCCACGAGCGCCTCCGCGACAAGGAAGTCGACGAAGTCGTCGGGCGACCCCTGAACTCTTGCCTTCACGAACGCGACCGGCGGCTCGGTCTGGCGGGTCCACGCCACGCTGCCGTCGCCGGGCATCCCGACCGTGAAGTCGGACGAGGCGTACCGCCGGAGGAGCTCGGGGGCGTCCTCGGGGAGCCACTCCGCGGGGTACGTCGCCGGGTCGAGCGCGTCGACCAGCAGGCCCAGGTCCTCGGCGCGCTCGGGCGCCAGCGTCTCGAAGTCCGAGCCGGCGTCCAGGACCAGCGCGTCGGGGGCGTGGGCCTCGCGGACCGCGGCCACCTCCCCGGAGAGCGACCGTTCCTCGAACATCAGGCCGCGAGCCAGAGGTTGGCCAGCAGCATGACCGACAGCGCCGCGGTGATTCCGACCGTCGCGACCACGATCTTGGTTGCCTTGCTCATGTCGAGTCGTTCGGGGGCGAGCGCTTAAAACTGTCAGGTTTAGCTTCGGATCAGTCCGCGCCTGTCTCCGGTCCGACGGCCGACTCCCGGGCGGTCCGCTTCCACTCGCCCGACCGGAACCGGACGACGTTGACCGCCGCCCGGAGGTACATGTCGCCGACGATGGCGACGTAGACCGCGACCAGCCCCAGGCCGAGGCCGGGCGCGAACTGCCAGCCGCCGAACGAGAGGAGGTGGTTTCCGCCGAGCGAGAGCGTCCAGCCGCCGAGCTCGAAGAGGACGACCCCTGGCGCGACCGCGAGGAACGCGACGGGAAGCTTGAACAGGTAGGTCCCGGCGAGCGCGCCGTAGAACGGCCAGCGCGTGTCGCCCGCGCCCCGGAGCCCGCCCCGCATCGTCCGGGAGACGCTGAACGCCGCGACGCCCGCGCCGAACGCCCGGACGAAGGTGACCGTCAGGTCGACGTGGTCGGTGCCGAACGCCGCCGCGACGGGGCGGGCCGCCGCGAACAGCGCCGCGCCGATGAGCAGTTGGGTCGCCAGCGCGATGCGGAGGGTCTGCCAGCCGTACTCGGCGGCCTCGCGGTCGTCGCCCGCGCCGATCGACTGACCGACCAGCGTCGAGGAGGCGGTCGAGTACCCCCACGCGGGCATCAGCGCGAGCAGCATGACTCGCCGGCCGATGGCGTAGGCCGCGACGACCGGCGTGCCGAGCGTGGTGAGCACGAGCAGGAAGGGGAACCGCCCGAGCGTTCGCGAGAGGCGGGTGCCCGCGAGCGGCAGGCCGACCCGGACGATTTCGCTTGCAATCGACCAGTCCCACTGCTTGCCCCGGAGGGGGAGCCGGACCGAGTACCGGCCCGAGAGCAGCGCCGCCGAGAAGATGGTCGCCGCGAGCACGTTCGCGACCGCGGTGCCCCACGCCGCGCCCGCCACGCCGAGTTCGGGAAACGGGCCGATTCCGAAGATGAGCACCGCGTTCAGGGCGATGTTGGTCGGGAGCGTGAGCAGCCGGACGTACATCGGGGTCCGGGTGTCACCGACCCCCGCGAGCGCGCGGGCCGCGATCATGCTCCAGAACCGGAACGCGACCGAGAGCATGATGATGCGGAGGTAGACCGCTCCGAGTTCGATGGTCCTGGGGTCGTCGGTGAGCACGTCCAGCATGGGTTCGGCGTAGACCCACGTCGCCGCGGTGATTGGCACCGCGAGCAGCAGCGCCAGCCAGAGCGACTGCTTGATGGCGAAGTCGGCCTTCGCGCGCTCGCCCGCGCCCTCGAACCGCGAGACCACGCTGATGGTGCCGCTGGTCAGCGCCAGCGAGAGGCCGAACGGGATGAAGAAGTACTGGAAGCCGAGTTCGAGCGCGGCGACCGCCTCGTCGCCGAGCGCCCGGCCGACCATGAAGAAGTCCGCCACCCGCAGCATGGTCCGCATCCCGCCGGTGACCATCACGGGGACCGCGAGGTCGAACGCCTCCTCGCCCTTCTCGCGGTCGAGCAGGCCGAGGCGGGCCAGCGCGGCCGGGAAGAGGAACGCGACGCGGCGCGCCCGGCGCTTGGCGTCGTCGAGCATCGCTTGGCGGCGGTTGTCAGCCGGCGGAGTAAACAGTTTTGCAACTGCGTCGGCGAGTACCGCGGCGTGTCGGTCGTAGCCGACGGCTGTTCGGTCACTTCGGAGACGGTCACTTCGGAGACGGTCGCGCTCGGCGCGCGGAGAGAATCAGCGGTCGGTCGCGTCCCACGCGTCCGGCACTTCGATGACGTACTTGCCGTCCTCCTTCAGCGAGATGATGTACTCCTCGCGCTCGTACAGCTCCATCAGGTTGAGCTCGTACTGGCCGGGTTCGACGATGCGGATGCTCTCGAACTGGCTGTTGAGCTCCTCGCGGAGCTCCTTCAGTCCGGGGCTGCTGTCGTCGGGCGTGTCGACCACGTTGGCCCCTGCCTGGTCGGTCTCCGACGTCGCGTTCGGGGCGTCGGCCGCCGGTTCGTCGGGGAGCTCCGACCGGCTCACCACGTCGCGGCGCGCGCTCGCCTGGGCCGTGTCTTCGGCGGACGGGGCGGTGCCCTCGGCCGACGAGCCGGCGTTTCCGGTCGAGTCAGGGGCCGCGTCGTCGGCAGACGCCCCGGCGGTTCGGGTGGAACCGGTGGCGGTCGCGTCCTCCGCGTCCGGGCCGTCGCGCTCGCCGGGCCACGGGGTCCGGCCCGACGAGCCGTCGTTCCCCGCGTCGGACGACCCGGTGCCGTTCGTCGAATCGCTGTCGTCCCGCGTGCGCACCCAGTCGCGGACCGTCGCGGCCGCCCGGTTGACGGCGCCGCCCCGGTCGTCGGCCCCCGTTTCGGGTCCGTCGTCGACGGAGGGCTCGGCGGGTTCGGGTCGCTTCTTCGGTGCGGTCGCGGCCGTCGTCGCCGCGCCGGCGCCACCAGCGTCGCCACCTGCGGCGCCGGCCGGTTGGAACTGGAACTTGTTGCCGCCGCAGTCCGGACAGCCCGAGAGCATCTCCTTCGAACCGTCCTGGAACGACCGGCCGCAGTTGGTGCACTGGTGAGGCATTATTTGCGTGACACGAGGGCGCTGATGAGGTTCTCGTCCTTGTGGAGCGTCTCGATCTGGTTAGCCGGGCCGATGACGGTGAGCTTCTGGGTCGACTCCTTGCCCATCAGCCGGTCGAGGAAGCTCTGGTCGGCGGTCTCCGACCGGGGGTAGGTCTCGATCTCGATGCCGTTGAACTCGTCGGGGCTGATCTCGGTCATCGTCACCTCGATGAGTTTGCTCTCCTCGTCGGGCGAGAGCCCGGTCTCGAGGATGACGATGTTGCCGTCGCGCACGCCGTCGAGTATCATCCGGATCTTCTCCATCGAGGCCATCTCGGCCATCCGGTCGGCCCCGATGAGGTCGATCTGGACGCCGTCGTTCGGGCCGTTCTCTGTTACTTCAGGCATGATATCACCCGAAGTACTCCGCGATCTTGTCGTACACTTCGTCCATGTTGTCGCCTTCCAGCGCCGAGAGCGGGATGGTCTCGTGCTGCGGGAAGGCGTTGCTGATGCGCTGGACGCTCGAGCCCTCGAGGTCGGTCTTGTTGGCGAGGATGAGGACGGGGAGGTCCTGGCTCTCGATGATGCCGATGAGCATTGTGTTGACCTGCGTGAACGGGTCGGTCGTGCTGTCGAGCACGTAGATGACGCCGTCGACGTCCTCGCGGAGCCAGTGCATCGCCTCCGCGACGCCCTCGGTGGCCTCGCGGGAGCGACGCACCGCGTCGTCCTTGTCCATGTCGTGGTCGAGGAACTCCTCGTAGTCGACCTTGGTCGTCACGCCCGGCGTGTCGACGACGTCGATGGACACCGTCTTGCCGTCGCGTTCGATCTCGACGTTTTCCTTTCGACGTGCCCGGCGGGTCTCGTGCGGAATGTGGCTCTCGGGACCGACGGCGTCGCCGGTCCAGTCGCGGGTGATGCGGTTTGCGAGAGTCGTCTTTCCGGCGTTCGGCGGGCCGTAGATACCGATGCGCTTCGGCTCTTGAGCGGAGAAGAGCTTGTCCGTAACGCGGGAGATGCTGTCTTTCAGGTCCGTAAACAATCCCATCCTTTCCTCCCAGACCCCACTATCGGCGTTTCAAGCCGTCACGGGGGCTGTTGCGCGAACAACTATATCCCACCTACTTAAACCTATGTCAGACGCGTCCGGTGAAAATAACTCCCTCGAGGAGCCGGCGACGAGTCGTCCAGCGGCGGAACGACGGCCGGCTGGCGGATTTCTCGTGCCCGGTCGTGAGTGACCTGTGAAATGCGCGCGGTCTCCAGTTGAAACAGAGGGGTTTCCGGGTTTCACGCTGGACCGAAAGTCGGCGAAGAAGGTCGGTTCGAGGCCTAGTAACGGCAGTTGCTCGTCGATTCCGGAGTAGCAGGGGAGGAGCGTGCTTCGACGGTCAAACTCTGTCGGTCCTAGAAGGACGCTTTGAGGTGGCCGACGGAGATCTCGTACGTCGTCCAGATAACGGTTAGATTTCGACTTGCCGATACTGCTCGGATGGTCGGGAGGACGACGGGATGCCGGCCCCCACCCCTACCCCTCCGTTTCAGGTGGAACGGGCGAGGATTGGGGTCGTGGGGTGGCCCGGCCGTAAGTCATAGAGGAGGTTCGGACAAAAACAACTAGAACACACTAAACAATAAACCGAAGTAATTGGTTTACGGATACTGTTGGACACTTATCCTATTAAAGCTTTGGGTGGCTAGAGTCGCCCACCCCTCCCCACCGTCTCAGTCGCTCCAGTTGAAACGAGGGGGTGGGGGAGGTGCCCGATGGAAAACCCCTGTGGATGTCCCTTGACACCGATACCCGCAAAATGCAAACCTGGAATCTCCGACCGCATTCGTACTCGTCCGTTCGACTCGAAATCAAGGGATTCTCCGGTACCGTGCTCCATCGACCGCTAGCATTACTGTGGGCGACGGCAGCAACAGCTGGCTAATACCGGCTGATGTCGGCTTCGAGGCAAGAGTCCAAGACAGATTACATCGATGAAGGCCGATGGGATCTCGTCGCTCCCGCTGCGGCATCCGGCACGGCCCCTTTCGACGTGAAACGACGGGGTGAGGGCCGTTCCGGTGAAGTTGCAATCGAAAATCCGCCCTCGTGGAAGAGGCGGCTCGGTCAGTAAGGGAAGGAATCTCTCCGTTGATGTCGAGGCCAGACATCGGGATATTGCGACTGCCGGCGTCGACACTTCCGACACTACCGACCGAGCACTACCAAACCCGACACTATCGACCCGACCGACGCTGGCATCATCGACGCCGATTAGCTACAGGTCGACCGTGACGAACCGCGACCCACCATCGTTTCACCCGAAACAGGGGCGTTTTGGTCACCACAACCGGGCACTCTTCACACTCTCTGGCAGACGAAACAGCCGTTTCATCGGCTCTCGACAGCATTCGGGAGATTCTGTCGACCCTGGATCGAAAGAAGAAAGAGTTTAATATCCTGCTGGACCTTTGGTTCTCCTGCATCAACTGGACGCGCTCGCCACTTCTCGGCTTCGGCATTCCGGTTCATTCGGGCGGTCGTGCCGAAATCCGCCCGCGGGCCGCGCGTCTTCCACCTGAAACGGAGGGGTCGACACGAACGCATGACCGACGAAAACGCACAACCGACGGACGACGCGGTCGACGTCAGCCCCGACCGTAGCTTCGACAACGTCGATCTCGACGACGTCGTCTTCGACGACGAGGAGGACGACGACCAGGGGCTCTTCGACGACCTGCTTTCTGGCGAACCGATCTTCGAGAACAAGGAGGTGCTCCGGCCGTCGTACACGCCCCACGAGCTTCCCCACCGGAAGGACCAGATCAACAACATGGCGACGATCCTGGTCGCCGCGCTCCGGGGCGAGACGCCGTCGAACATCCTCATCTACGGCAAGACCGGGACCGGCAAGACCGCGAGCGCGAAGTTCGTCAGCAAGGAACTCGAGAGCACGTCCCAGAAGTACGACGTCCCCTGCAACGTCGAGTACATCAACTGCGAGGTGACCGACACCCAGTACCGCGTGCTCGCGCAGCTCGCCAACAAGTTCATCGAGAACAACCAGGAGTTCGTCGACGACCGGATCGACGAGCTCGCGACGCTCCGCGAGGCCGCCTCCGGCGACCCCTCCCGCCTGGCCGACACCGGGTTCGACTCGGCCGAGGCCGTCGACGACCGCATCGACGAACTGGAGGACGACCGCGAGGAGATGGAGTCGGTCCCCATGACCGGGTGGCCGACCGACCGCGTCTACAACACGTTCTTCGAGGCGGTCGACTACGAGGAGCGCGTGGTCGTCATCATGCTCGACGAGATCGACAAGCTGGTCGAGAAGTCCGGCGACGACACCCTCTACAACCTCTCGCGGATGAACTCCGAGCTCGAGAACTCGCGGGTCTCCATCATCGGCATCTCGAACGACCTCAAGTTCACCGACTTCCTCGACCCCCGGGTGAAGTCGAGCCTCGGCGAGGAGGAGATCGTCTTCCCGCCGTACGACGCCAACCAGCTCCGGGACATCCTCCAGCACCGCGCGGAGGTCGCGTTCAAGGCCGACGCTCTCTCCGACGACGTGATACCGCTCTGCGCCGCGTTCGCCGCCCAGGAGCACGGCGACGCCCGGCGCGCGCTCGACCTGCTGCGGACCGCCGGCGAACTCGCCGAACGCGACCAGGCCGAGGGGGTCAACGAGAAGCACGTCCGGAAGGCCCAGGAGAAGATCGAACTCGACCGCGTGGTCGAGGTGGTCCGGACCCTCCCGACCCAGTCGAAGCTCGTGCTGTTCTCGATCATCTCGCTCGAGAAGAACGGCGTCCACAACGTCAACACCGGCGAGGTGTACAACATCTACAAGCGCCTCTGCGAGGAGATCGACGCCGACGTGCTCACCCAGCGCCGCGTCACCGACCTCATCAGCGAGCTCGACATGCTCGGCATCGTCAACGCGGTGGTCGTCAGCAAGGGCCGGTACGGCCGGACCAAGGAGATCAGCCTCTCGGTCCCCATCGACGAGACCGAGGCGGTGCTGATGTCCGACTCCCGGCTCGGCGACATCGAGAGCGTCCAGCCGTTCGTGCAGGCCCGGTTCGACAACTGACCGCCATCCACTGCCCCCGACTCGGCGAGACAGTCCCTGCCGATCCCCGTTCGTCGACGGCTCTCGATCCAGTTTTCCGGTCTCGACTCGAAATTCGGGGGGTGACGCTCGGAGCGTGCTCGACCGCCGCTCCACGCGAAACGAAGGGCTCGCCGGACAGCACCTCGGAGGGAAGGGGACCGGGAATTCGGAGGAAAAGAGAGCGACTGGAGAGCCGAGGAGAAGAATCGCGAAGGGAAATCCGACCGTCAGGCCGCGCCCGAGAACTGGAGGCGGACCCAGCCGAGCCACGGGATGCGAATCTCCGCGGTTCCCCGGATCCAGCTCGGCCTGACCGGGTCGCTGAGCGCTCCGCCGCCCCAGTCCGCCTGGTCGTAGAAGTTGTTGGCGTCGCCCTTCGTGATGAACCCGGCGTTCGGGGCCGGGCAGTTGACCAGCTCCTCGCAGCTGTCGGCGCTGACGTACTGCTCGTTCGCCTCGTCGTACCAGTTCTCGCCCTCCTCGACCCAGAACCGGGCCCGGTGGATTATCGGCGTTCTGCCCGTCTTCCCGTCGGGCTTGTAGACGATGACGTCGCCGTAGCTCCCGAACTTCCGGTAGCCCGCCTCCTCGCCGGTCTGATACGTGACCACGCCCGTGTCCGCGTGCGCGGTCGCGGGCGCGAGACGACCCTCCTCCATGATGAACACGAGATCACCCTTCTGCATGTGGGGCTCCATGCTCCCGCTCTCGATGGCGACCATCGGGGGCCACACCCCGCTGACCGCGAACAGGAGCGCCCCGATGACGACGACGATGGCGGCGCTGCTCAGCATCTCGCGGACGAACACGACGACCCCGTTCTCGCTGGTGCGGAACCGCCGGACCAGCGCGAGCGGGCCGGTCCGCTCCTCGCGTCCCCCGCCGTCGGACCGCGTGCGGGCCTCGGGCGCGGGCGGAGAGCGGCCGGACCCGCCGGCGACCGACTCGTCAGACCGCCCGTCCGACGAGGTCGGCGGACCGCTCGTCCGCTCGTCGTCGTCCGACGGGGGTTCGTCTCGGGAAGGACTCATCTACCCCACGTTCCGGTTCCGCGGACGTCAATTTTCCGGGTGCGCCCGGCGGATAATCGATGGGTACCGAGGTTCGGCAGTCTCCATCCGACCGTGCTCGCTCCAAGAACTCTGACTGCGCACTTCGATGCAGCTGCCTACTCGGTCGAACGCCTGACGCGCTCCGCTATCCTTTTGACGAACCCCCGAAATTGAACGAACGTGTCGCTGGAGACCCACGCCCGCATCGTCAGCGAACTCACCAGCCGCGGGTACAACGCCGACCGCGAGGCGGTGACGCTGCTCGCGGGCGCCGACGACCCGGACGGCGCGCTCGACGTGGTCGTCGAGCGCGCGCCCGAGGACGCGCTGAAGCTCTCGGCCGACCACGTGAAGGCGGTCCTCTCGGAAGTCGACTCCGGTGACTCCCCCGCTTCGACTGGACGGGAAATCGGCGAAAGCTCCGGGACAAAATCGGGGCCTCCAGGAGAAACGAAGGGGGTCGGAGACGGGCCGGCCGACGCCGACGAAGTGGATTCAACGGACGAGGATGCCGACGCCTCGCGATCCGAGGAATCCCACCGCGACTCGTCTCGCCCGGATGCGTCCCGCCCCGACGCGTCCCGACCGGACGAGTCGGTCCGCGACCCCGACTTCGACGCGCGGTCGCTCGAAGTGGCAGGCGACGTCACCGGCGAGAGCACCGGGACCGGCGAGTACGACGACTTCGTCTCGGTGTTCCAGGACCGGTTCAAGCGCCTCTCGAAGCAGTTGCGCTCGCGGGTCAACGCCCGCCCGACCTCGGCCGTCTCGAAGATGCCCGGCGGCGGCGACACCGCCATCGTCGGGATGATAAGCGACATCCGCTCGACCGCGAGCGGCCACTGGCTCGTCGAACTCGAGGACACGAGCGGGACCTATCCCTGTCTCATCATGAAGGACCGGGAGTTCGCCGACACGGTCGACGAACTCCTCCACGACGAGGTGATCGCGGTCGAGGGGACGCTCTCGGACGACAACGACGACGGCGACGGCATCCTGTTCGTGGACTCGCTGTACTTCCCGGACGTCCCCCGGACCTACCAGCCCTCGACCGCCGACCGCCACGTCCAGGCCGCACTCATCAGCGACGTCCACGTCGGCAGCCAGGAGTTCATGGCCGACGCCTGGTCGCGGTTCGCCGACTGGCTCCACACCGAGGAGGCCAGCGCCGTAGAGTACCTTCTCATCGCCGGCGACATGGTCGAAGGCGTCGGCGTCTACCCGAATCAGGACGAGGAGCTCGACATCGTCGACATCTACGAGCAGTACGACCAGTTCTCGGAGTACCTCAAGGAGGTGCCCGGTGACATGGAGATTCTCATGATCCCGGGCAACCACGACGCGGTCCGGCTCGCCGAGCCCCAGCCCGGCTTCGACGAGGAGCTCCGGGACATCATGTCGGCCCACGACGCCCGCATCACGGGCAACCCCTCCACGGTGACGGTCGAGGGCGTGGACATCCTGATGTACCACGGCTTCTCGCTCGACGAGGTCATCGCCGAACTCCCCGAGGAGAAGGCCAGCTACGACGAACCCCACAAGGCGATGTACCAGCTCCTCAAGAAGCGCCACGTCGCGCCCCCGTTCGGCGGCAAGACGAGGGTCGCGCCCGAGGAGATGGACTACCTCGTGATGGACGAGGTCCCGGACGTGTTCCACACCGGCCACGTCCACAAGCTCGGCTGGGGCAAGTACCACAACGTGCTGGCGGTCAACTCGGGCTGCTGGCAGGCCCAGACCGCGTTCCAGAAGTCGGTCAACATCGACCCCGACGCCGGCTTCGCGCCCGTCCTCGACCTCGACACCCTGGACATGACGGTCCGGCAGTTCAGCTAGCCGGTCGGATTCTCCCGAACCCGGGACCCGGTCCGTCGGGCGGTAGGCGCTCCGTTCCGCCGGACCTTTACCTGTCAGGTTCCACCTGAAACGAGGGGGTTCGAGGGTTCGCCCGGCCTACCGGCGCGCGGAGTCGGCCTGGGCCGCGGGGTCGAACCGGTACTCCAGCGTCCGGCCCCCCTCGAACCGCGGGCCGGTTCCCGTGCGGCGGAACCCGGCGGCTTCGACCACCTCCCTGGTCTCGGTCTCGTCCTCGGGGACCAGCGCCTCGACGGTCATCCCCTCCTTGCGGGCGAACCGGACCGGTTCCTCCAGCAGGCGCTCGCGGGCCTCGGGCGTCCCCCGGAGGTACGTCACGCGGACCGTCCCCGGCATCGCGTCGAACCCGACGAACCCGACGACGGTCGACTCTCCGTCCTCGGCGTCGTCCTCGGATTCGGGGTCGCTCTCGCCCGCGTCGTCCGCACCCGACGCGTCGGCGTCGGCCTCGGCCACCCGGACCGTCCGGTCGTGGACCACGTTGCGCATCACCTCAGCCGGGGCGTCGGCGAGCTCGCCGAGCACCGCACCGTCCTCCTCGACTGCATCTCGCACGCGCATTGTTCACGTATCGGCCGCCGACGAAGTTAAAGCCCGCGGGGAACCGGGCGGAATTTCGCGCCGATGGGCCGGATTCGGCTCCCGGCGCCCCACACGGCCCGCGGCGACCCGCTCGCGGGACGCCGGGCCGCGCGCGGTGGACAGGGCTTTTTCGCTCGCGGCCCTACGTCGTGGGTATGGATGGCACGGACGACCCCCGTCACGCACCTCCCGACGCCCCGGACGACTCGTCGGCCGACGGAACCGCCCCGAACGTAGCGGACCCCGGCGACGGCGACCGCTGCGACTACTGCCGGCTCCCGATTCCGACCGACCCGGTGGCACTGCAGCGGGACGGGATCGAGTACGAGTGCTGCACCGAGGCCTGCCGGTCGGCGCTGGCCGAGCGCGAGCGGGTCTGCACCGAGTACCACGGCTTCCGGCGGGTCCGGACCGGCGTCGCGGGCCTCGACGACTTCCTCCCGCAGGGGCTGCCCCGCAACTCGTTCGTCCTGCTGTCCAACGACGAGGGCGCGCGCGACGACGCGCTCCGGGCCGAACTCGTCTGGCGGGCGCTGGAGCGGGGCGAACCCGCCACCGTCGTCACCTTCACCGAACCGCCCGTCTCGGTGGTCGAGAGCTTCCTCTCGCTCGACTGGAACGTGCTGCCGTACCTGGAGTCCGGCCAGTTGCACGTGATGGACTGCTTCACCTACCGGATGGACGACCCGGACCGCGAGCGCATGTTCGAGCGCATGGACGAGTGGAACCTCCACGTCTACGGCATCACGAAGTCGGTGACCCAGACCGTCCGGGACCCCAGCGACGTCTCGGAGCTCCACAACAAGCTCGACAACTGCCTCGAGGCGCTGGGGATGAGCGACCGGGGCATCGTGGTCGTCGACTCGCTGACGGAGTTCGGCAGCCTGGTCCAGCCGGTCCGGGCGTACAACTTCGTCAAGGACGTCCGGGCCGACGTCTGCAAGGGCCGGTTCGTCCCCGTCTTCGCGGGCGCGAGCTTCACCGGCGCCAGCGAGGAGGTGCGGTTCCCCCACGACCTCGGCTACGCGGTCGACGGCATCGTCGACATGCAGGTCAACGACTCCATCGTGACGGACACGCTCATCAAGCGCGTCCGCATCCGGAAGATGAACGGCGTCCTCGCCATCCCCGAGTGGGTCGCCTACGAGTTCACCGCCGGCCAGGGGCTGGTCACGTTCGACCCGATCGCCGAGATGGACGAGGCCGGCCGGGCCGACGAGGGGGAGGGAGGGGGAACGGACGGCGGAACGGGGCCGGGAGAGGACGACGAGACCGGCGGGACCACGGGGACGGACGAGCGCGGCGAATCCCGTGTCGAGACCGAGCGGTAGCCGGTCGGAACCGCGGTGCGGCAAGCTTCTCAGAGATGAACACAGTTATCTGGGTGCCAGAGTTAGCCACTCCCATGCAGCAGCGTCACAGGCGGGGGACCCGCGGGTCGCGGGTGATAGTATGCGAGTAGTGGCGAAGTTCGGCGGCACCAGCCTGGGCAGCGGCGACCGGATCAACCGGGCGGCCGACTCGGTGGCCGACGCCGTGGCCCAGGGCCACGAGATCGCGGTGGTCGCCAGCGCGATGGGTAACACCACCGACGAGCTCCTCGACGAGATCGAGTTCGAGACCGAGGACGCCGACCGGGCCGAGATCGTCAGCATGGGCGAGCGGACCAGCGTCCGGATGCTGAAGGCCGCCCTGGCGGCCCGCGGGGTCGAGGCCGTCTTCGTCGAACCCGGCAGCGAGCGCTGGCCGGTGTTCACCGACGAGCACGGCGAGGTCGACGCCGAGCGGACCCGGGCGGCCGCCGACCGGCTCGCCGCCGAACTCGACGACGTGGTGCCGGTCATCACCGGCTTCCTCGCCGAGGACCACGAGGGGAACGTGACCACGCTCGGACGCGGCGGGTCGGACACCACCGCGGTGATGCTGGGCAACTACATGGGCGCCGACGAGGTGGTCATCGTGACCGACGTCGAGGGCGTCATGACCGGCGACCCCCACGTCGTGGAGGGCGCGCGCAACGTCGCCGAGATCTCGGTCGACGAGCTCCGGAATCTCTCGTTCCGGGGCGCGGAGGTGGTCGCGCCCAGCGCGCTCTCGTACAAGGACGAGACCCTCGACGTCCGCGTGGTCCACTACCAGCACGGCGACCTGCTGGCCGGCGGTACCGACGTCATCGGCGAGTTCGAGAACCTCATCGACATGCGCGAGGAGCAACTCGCCTGCCTCACGGTCGCGGGCCGGGCCATCCGGAACCAGCCCGGCATCCTCCAGGAGCTGGCGAACGCGCTGGGCGACAGCGACATCAACGTCGACGCGGTCGCCAGCGGGATGGACTCGGTCACGTTCTACGTCGACGAGACGGTGGCCGAGCGCGCCGAGAACATCCTCCACCGCGAGGTCATCGAGGAGGAGTCGCTGTCGAGCGTCACGGTCGACGACGAGGTGGCCGTCATCCGCGTGATGGGCGGCGAGCTCCCCAACCGGCCGGGCGTCATCCAGAACCTCGTCAACCCCATCGCGGAGGCGCACATCAACATCCACGACCTCATCACCAGCGCGACCAGCGTCGCGGTCTTCGTCGACTGGGCCGACCGCGAGGAGACCCTCGAGATCATTCAAGAAGAGTTCTGAAACCGCCTTTTACTGGGGTCGGCGCCTGAACGCGCCTCCCTCGTAAAAGCTGGACCAAAAACACCGCGCTCGTCCCTTCGGTCCTGGCTTGGTCCGCTCGCTCGGGCTTCGCCCTCGCTCGCGGTACAGCAAGTAGTACTCAACGCCAACTAATGCGCGCACCTTCGGCGCGCTGCATCGACGCCGGTCTCGCCGAATGATGCACCGAGACGCTCCCCGGAACCCTTTTTACGGATTGCGGACAACTGGCGGGTATGCCATCCGAACCCCGGACTGGTGGGAGCGCGCGCCAGCCACCGCAGCGGACCGCGGGGTTCGGCTTCTTCTTCGCGTCCTGACCGGGCGGCGGACTCCCGGCCGAGCGAGGACCTCGGCGGGGACGAAACCGCTCGCGCGCGGTCGCTCGGGAGCGACTCGCGCTCCCGCGGAGGTGGCCGCGCTTCAGAAACGATAAACGGACGCACGGGGACGTAACGACCAACGAGAACCACGGACGATGAAACTACCCGAATCACAGGCCGCGGTGCTGCAAGCCGCGAGCGCGAACGAGGCACAGACGATAGACGAACTGGCAGCGGAGACCGACCGCAAGCCCGAGACGGTCACCGGGGCGGCTTTCGAACTGGAATCGGCCGGTCTGCTCGACGTCTCGGAGGCCGCCGATGAGTCGGTGACGCTGACCGACGAGGCCCGCGAGTACCTCCAAGACGGCCTGCCCGAGGTCCGGCTCTACGAGGCGGCCGTCGACGCCGGCGCCGCCGACGACCCCGTCCAGATGGGCCGGGTCATCGGCCAGTCGGGGCTGGAGGGCCCGCAGGTCGACATCGCGCTGTCGAACTACGCCCGGAAGGGGTACGGCGCCATCGAGAGCGGCGAGATCACCGCCGACCCGGACGCCGACCCCGCGAGCGACGCCGAGGCCGACGCCCTGGCCTCGCTCGCCGACGGCGAGTCGACAGGCACGCTGGACGAGTCGGTGCTGGAGCAACTCGAGCGTCGCGGGCTCGTCGAGGTCGCCGAGTCGACGGTCCGGTCGGTGACGCTGACCGACGAGGGGGTGACCGCGCTGATGGAGGGCGTCGAGGCTGCGGAGACGGTCGGCCAGCTCACGCCCGAGATGCTCACCTCCGGCGAGTGGCGGGACGTCGAGTTCGCCGAGTACAACGTCGAGGCCGACGCCGAGCGCATCGACGGCGGGAAGACCCACATCCTGCGCCAGACCGCCGACCGCGTGAAGGACACGCTGGTCGGCATGGGCTTCGAGGAGATGGAGGGCCCCCACGCCGACGCGGAGTTCTGGATCAACGACTGCCTGTTCATGCCCCAGGACCACCCCGCGCGGACCCACTGGGACCAGTTCGCGCTGGAGAACCCCCGGAAGATAGACGAACTGCCCGAGGACCTCGTCGAACGCGTGAAGGACGCCCACCGGAACGGTGTGGGCGAGGACGGCGAGGGCTACCACTCGCCGTGGACCGAGGAGGTCGCCGAGGGAATCGACCTGCGCGGGCACACCACCTCGCTGTCGATGCGGTACCTCTCGGGCCACGAGGTCGGCGAGCTCGAACCGCCCCAGCGGTTCTTCAGCGTCGAGAAGGTGTACCGCAACGACACCCTCGACCCGACCCACCTGCTGGAGTTCTTCCAGATCGAGGGGTGGGTGATGGCCGAGGACCTGTCGGTCCGGGACCTGATGGGCACCTTCGAGGAGTTCTACGCCCGGTTCGGCATCACCGACATCGAGTTCAAGCCCCACTACAACCCCTACACCGAGCCCAGCTTCGAGCTGTTCGGCACCCACCCGACGACCGGCGAGATGGTCGAGATCGGCAACTCCGGGATGTTCCGCGAGGAGGTGCTCGACCCCCTGGGCGTCGACTGCGACGTGATGGCGTGGGGGCTCGCGCTCGAGCGGCTACTGATGCTGATGTACGGCTTCGAGGACATCCGCGACGTCCACGGGACCTTGGCGGACCTGGATCTGCTGCGAGAGACGGAGGTGCTACACTGATGCCAGTCGTCGACGTGAATCCCGACGAACTCCGGGAACTGACCGGCCACGACGAGAAATCGGACGACGAACTCATCGACGACCTGTTCGGCCTCGGGCTGGAGTTCGAGGGCCGGACCGAGGAGGGCGACCTCCAGCTGGAGTTCGCGCCCGACCGACTCGACCGCCTCTCCGTGGAGGGGGTCGCCCGTTCCCTGCGCTACCAGTACGGCGACGACCGCGGCGTGTACGTCCCCTCGACCAACGACGCCGACTGGACCATCGAGGTCGACGGAAGCGTCCCCGACGAGCGACCCTACGTGACCGGCGCGGTGATCCGGGACGTCGATCTGGACGACGACGCGCTCGACTCGCTCATCCAGCTCCAGGAGAAGCTCCACGCGACGATGGGCCGCAAGCGCGCGAAGGGCGCCATCGGCATCCACGACCTCACGATGCTGAAGGGCCGGGCCGCGACCGTCGAAGGCCAGACGGAGGCCGGCAACTCCATCACCTACCGGGGCATCGACCCCGACGGTGACCGGTTCGTCCCGCTGGACGCCGACAGCGAGATGACGCCCGCGGAGGTGCTGCGCTCGCACCCGACCGGCGAAACGTACGCTCCGCTGGTCGAGGAGTACGACCGCTACCCCGCCATCTACGACGACATCGGGCTGTTCTCGTTCCCGCCGGTCATCAACGGCCGCCGGACCGAGGTGTCGACCGACTCCCGGGACCTGTTCGTCGAGCTGACCGGCACCGACCAGTGGACCATCGACCGCATGTGCAACATCATCTGCTACGCGCTCGACGCCCGGGGCGCCAGGGTCGAGGAGGTCGAGGTCGACTACCCCGACCGGACCCTAGTCCGCCCCGACTTCGAGGTCACCGAGAAGACCGTCACGCACGACCGCATCGAGCGCCTGCTCGGGGTCGACCTGAGCGCCGAGCGCGTGCTCGACCTGCTGGAGCGCTCGGGCTTAGACGCCGAGACGACGGAGGTCGGCGACGACGAGGTCGCCTACGAGGTCGCGGTGCCGCCGTACCGCGTCGACGTGCTCCACCCGCTGGACGTCGTCGACGACGTGGGCCGGGCGTACGGCTTCAACGACCTCGAACCGCGCTACCCCGACGTGGGGACGGTCGGCGGCCGACACGACCGCTCGAAGCTCGAGGACGCCGTACGCGAGGTGCTGGTCGGGTTGGGCTTCGAGGAC
Organism: Halorussus rarus; assembly: GCF_003369835.1. Taxonomy (NCBI): domain Archaea; kingdom Methanobacteriati; phylum Methanobacteriota; class Halobacteria; order Halobacteriales; family Haladaptataceae; genus Halorussus; species Halorussus rarus. The sequence continues at coordinate 1,577,033 of NZ_QPMJ01000002.1, forward strand.
CTGCTGAACTTCCACATGATCAGCGAGGGGGAGAACTTCGACCGAATGGGACTCGACCGTCCCGGCGACGGGGGTGGCGCGAGCGGCGAGAGCGGCGGAGATGACGGCGCGGCCGACGTGCTCGGCGCGGCCGAGCCCGCGACCATCCTCGAGCCCTACAGCGAGGACTACACCATGCTCCGGACGTGGGCGCTGCCCTCGCTGCTGATGGTGCTGGAGAACAACACCCACCGGGCCTACCCGCAGGACCTCGCGGAAATCGGGCTGGTGGCCCGCGTCGACGACGGGGAGAACACCGGTGTCGCCGAGCACCGGTCGGTCGCCGGCGTGCTCGCGCGCCACGACGCGTCCTACGAGGACGCGAAGGCCCGCCTCCAGGCGGTCGCGCGCAACTTCGACGTCGACCTGGAGACGCCCGCGACCGACCACCCGACCTTCATCGACGGGCGGGCGGCGTCGGTCGTCGTCGACGGCGAGGAGGTCGGCGTCATCGGCGAGGTCCACCCCGCGGTGCTGGTCGAACACGACCTCGAACTGCCGGTCGCGGCGTTCGAGTTCCGGCTGGGCGCGCTCGAATAGCGTCGCGTTCCGGTCTCCGTCTCCTCGTTTTCGGACTTCGCTCGTCGGTATCCGGAATCAGCAACGGGAACAGTGTCAGTCCAGGTCCGCGCCGACGGCGTCCTCGACCGAGTCGAAGCCGTCGCGTTCCAGCAGATCGAGCAGTCCCTCGTTGATGTCGCGGGCGATGGACGGCCCGCGGTAGACGAGGCCGGTGTACAACTGGACCACGTGTGCGCCCGCGCGTAGCTTCCGATAGGCGTCCGCGGCGGTGAACACGCCGCCCACGCCCACGACCGGCACGTCGACGCGCTCGGCGACGAACCGGACCATCCCGGTCGCGCGCGGTTCGAGGGGTCTGCCCGAGAGCCCGCCCTCCTCGGCGCGGTTGTGGCTCCGCAGCCCTTCGGGGCGGTCGGTCGTGGTGTTGGCGGCGATGACGCCGTCGAGGCCGAGTTCGGTCACGAGATCGAGCGCGTCCTCGACCGCGGGGTCCGGGAGGTCGGGCGAGAGTTTGACCAGGAGCGGGCTCGCGCCCGCATCCTGGAGGGTCGAGAGGATGGCCTCCATCGAGTCGCGGTTCTGGAGGTCCCGGAACCCCTCGGAGTTGGGGCAGGAGACGTTGACCACGAAGAAGTCACCCCCCTCGGCTACCCGCTCGTAGGTGTAGCGGTAGTCCGCCGGCGCGTCGTCGGCGGCGACGTGCTCGGTCTTCGCGAGGTTGACGCCGACCGGGGTCGGTACGTCGGGCGCGGCGGCCGCGAGGCGCTCGCCGACGGCGTCCGCGCCCTGGTTGTTCAGCCCCATCCGGTTGACGATAGCCTCGTCCTCTCGCAGGCGGAACATCCTGGGTCGGGGGTTGCCGGCCTGCGGTTCGGCTGTGACGCCGCCGACCTCGACGTGGCCGAATCCGAGGCTCGCCAGGAGTGCGGGGACCCGGGCGTTCTTGTCGAACCCGGCGGCCACGCCGACCGGGTTGGGGAACCGCTGCCCGAACGCGTCGACCCGGAGTCGGTCGTCGTCGACGACGTACCGATCGCGGAGCGCGCGGGCGGCCGGCGTCCGCTGGGCGACCCGCATCCCCGCGTGGACCGCGTCGTGGGCCGTCTCGGCGGGGAGGCCGAAGAGCAGGGGCTTCACCAACTGGTACGCGTTCATCGTACGTGTACCCTGACTCCGGTGGCAAAAAGCCCTCGTTCCGGTTCAGAACTCGTGCTCGACCTCGTCTTTGTCAGCCTTCTGGATGATGATCTTGTCCTCCCTGACGCGCACGAACACCTCGTCGCCGATGTCCATGCCGGCGACGGCGAGTTCGTCCTCGTGCAGGTTGATGTGGACGTTGTGGTACTCGCCGTCCTCGCCTTTCGCGCCACTGGGGCTGAGCTTCTTTTTCCGTACCATCGCGGTATTGTAGGCGTACGTTCGCCCCAGATTATACTTAAGTGTTTTCTACCATCCTATCCCGTTTCCGGCGGATCGGCGTCCGCGTTCCGGCTTGCTTTCGCCCGTCGCGTTTTGGCACCCCGAACGGGTCCGTCTTCGGCTGTTGGGAGCGGACGGTCTCGGGTCGCGGCGTTCACAGCTATCTCCCCTAGACAGTATACGTTCTGGCCGGCGGCCGTCGCGCGGCCGCGCGAATCGGTTCGAAATCGCCTGACGCCCCGAATCCCGTATATAAGACTTTCGACGGGAATGGCTCATATCGGCGATATATTTATAATGGGTCCTGTGCTGGGTTGGCATGGAGGGAAAAATCATGGTACGTGAAGACGGTAAACGGAACTTCGCTCTCCGAGAATCGAGCGGTGACGAGAGTAGTGTCTTCTCGGGGAACACTCCCCGACAGGCAGCACTGAAGGCGGCCCGCCGGCTCGAGCCGGCGTCGTCCGAGGACGCCGCCGACCGAACCGAGCTCCGGCTCCGGGAGAAGGGCACCGACAAGGTCCACATCTACGACGGCTGGGCGTGGAACGAGTCGGCGCCGGACGACAAACCCGACTGGATGCCGGACGAGATAACCGAAGCCAACGTCTCGAAGCAGGGTATCGAACACCTCGATGAATAGCCGGGGCGTGTACGACTTTTCATCCGTATTTGCCGTCACCGAGTAGCGACGCTACAGTCTTCACGTGCGCGAGCGAGATGGGGAGATTCTTGGTCGGGCACCGCGTACCGTCGTTCGCGCGGGCACCACCCGCCGTGACGTCGTGCACGACGCACAGGATGACCGGCCCGTTCTCCTCCCGCGCGACATCTCCGACCGCCGCCAGCTGCGCTATCGGATCCGCCAATCGCTGGGGGCTGGCACGTCATCCCACCACGCTGCCGGCTCGGTTCGACGGTCTTAAGTGTAACCCGGGCATTCGTTGGAATGCGAACGAGGTCCGGTGGTTTGGGCCTCCGAGAGCCGGCGAGAATCGACGTCTTTATAGGGCGCCTCGGCCGGTTCTTGCAGCACGCCCCCGATCCGATGTCCTTAAGTGTATAGGGCCACTCGGATTGGATGTCAACGTCGTCCTGCGATTTCGGGCGACGAACCACGTCCGATCCGGTGCCCTTAAGTGTTAGAGGACATTCGGATTGGGTGTGGACGAACCTTCGGGGGTCTTCCCACCGAAGGTCGCACCGGTTCAACGCCTCAAGCGCTATTGGGGTGCTCGAACCGAACGCAGTAAACGACTCGAAGTGATTCGCGGGGCGTTCGATTCGTCCCGCGGTCTCGGGCCGCACCGAACTTCGATGGGTTTATCCCCGGTCGAAGTCTAAGTGCAGGTCCGAAGGAAATGAGGATTCCACCCCTGCGGTCCGCCGTACACGATGGGATCTGATGTTAGCCCTGGCAGTTCGGTGACACCCGGCCAACGACGCGGCTCGGGGTCGTCGAACTGACGGACCATATAGCATTCAGTTGCTTCCGCCAGAGACCCACCGAGCTCTTCGAGCTCGGCAACCATTCCGGTTGATCCTGCCGGAGGCCATTGCTATCGGAGTCCGATTTAGCCATGCTAGTCGCACGGGTTCAGACCCGTGGCAGATAGCTCAGTAACACGTGGCCAAACTACCCTATGGATCGAGACAACCTCGGGAAACTGAGGCTAATCTCGAATACGGTTTCCACTCTGGAGTGAGGGAAACTAGAAACGCCCCG